>QHWK01000246.1 GCA_003223775.1 Acidobacteriota bacterium | reverse complement strand
ACGTCAACGTCCCCGCCGGGCCGAAGGCGGTGTATCGCGTCCTGATGAAGTTTCCGGAGGACCGCACGCCCGCGGGCCGCAGCCGCGTCCACGTCGACCAGTTCAGCGGCGCCGTGCTGCTCGTCGAGAACACGCGGACGGCGCCGCTCGGCACGCGGATCCTGAACTTGAAGCGCTCGGCCCACACCGGTGATATCTTTGGCGCCGCCACGCAGGCGGTCTACTTCGTCGCCAGCCTGGGGATCGCCGTGCAGGCGGTCACCGGGACGTTGATCTGGTGGAACAGCCGCCGCCGGGCGACACACTGAACATGTCGGACCTGCGCAGGCGTTTCCTGGCGGCGCTCTTTGTGTGCGCGGCCCTGCCCGCGGCGCGCGCCGGCGCGCAGGATCTGTTCGAGATCCAGGTGTATCCCTACGACACCGTCGAGCCCGGCGTGACGATGTTCGAGTTCCACACCAACTTCACGCCGCGCGGCTCGAAGGGCAACGAGGACGGCGTCTACGGCAACGATCGCCAGCTGCACGAGACGCTCGAGATCACGCACGGCTGGACGAAGTACTTCGAGACCGGCTTCTATCTCGAGACGGCGCCCTACGTGCCCAACGTGGGGGCGAAATTCACCGGCGTGCACATCCGGCCGCGCTTCCGCCTGCCCGAATCCGAGCGCTTTCCGTTCAAGGTGAGCCTGAGCTTCGAGTACGCGTTCAACCGCCCCGGCTTCGATCCGAACTCGCAGACGCTCGAGATCCGCCCGATCTTCGAGCGCGAGCAGGGCCGGTTGTATCTGTCGATCAATCCCGATCTGGGCCTGGCGGTGAAGGGCCCCGACGCCGGCGCCGCCCCGGCGTTCGAGCCGAACTTCAAGGTCGGCTGGGACTTCACGCACGTGGTCCAGGCCGGCATCGAGTACTACGCGGAGACCGGCAGCGTGCGGCACTTCGACCCGTGGTCCGACGAGCACCACATCATCTTCGGCGCCGCGGATCTGAACGTCTCGCCCGTGTGGGAGCTGAACTTCGGCCTCGGCCGCGGCATCACCGGGACGAGCGAGCAGTGGATCGTGAAGGCGATCGTCGGCTATCGCTTCAAAAGGTAGTGACGGCTTTTCACGAAGAGACGAAGGCCCACGAAACCACGAAGATCTTTTGTACAAAGAGTTGTTCGTGTTCTTCGTGGATTTTCGTGTCTTCGTGGTTCCGTCACGCGGTCGTGAAGTCGATGAACCCGCGATCGACGTCTACGTGCACGAGGCGCACGCGCAGGCGGTCGCCGACGTCGAGGCCCTCCTCGCCGTGCATCAGGCGGCCTTCGATCGGCGGCGCGCCGACGCGGACGTAGGTGCCTTTCGGGGACGCGCCGGTGACGACGGCGTCGAACTGGTCGCCGATGCGCGAGCGGATCACGAGCGCGGCCGCCGACTTCCGCACCTGCCGCTCCACTTTCTGCGCCGCGTCCTCCTGCCGCGTGCACTGCGCGGCGAGCCCCTCGAGCTCGTCGATCGTGTACGGCGACCGGTGGCCCGCGAGCGCCGCCTTCACCAGCCGCTGCGAGATCAGATCGGGATAGCGCCGGTTCGGCGCCGTCGAGTGCGCGTAGTCGCGCACCGCGAGGCCGAAGTGGCCCGGCGGATCGGCGCCCGGCGGGTCGACCGCGTACTCGCCCGATCCGAGCAGCTTGATCACGGTGCGCGACAGATCCGGAAACACGTCGGGCGCCGCGCGCCGCTGCCGCTCGAGAAACTGCGACAGCGCGCCGACGTCGGCCGACTCGGGCAGCGCGTCGCCGGCCTCCACGGCGAGCGCGCGGATGCGGTCCCACCGCTCCGGCGACTTCACGACGCGCCGCAGCGACGGAAACCCGCGCGCGTCGAGAAAGCGCGCGACGACGCCGTTGGCGGCGATCATCAGGTTTTCGATCAGCTTCTTCGCGCGGTTCGGCAGCTCGGACCGGATCTCGCGCAGCGTGTCGCCGTCGAACACGTGCTCCGGCTCGATCGTGACGAACTCGAGCGCGCCGTGCTCGTGGCGCACGCGCTCGAGCGTCTGCGCCACGCGGTCCTGCATGCGCAGCTGCTCGTCCATCCCGGCGACCGCGGCCGCCGGCGCCGGGAGTGCGCCGCCGCCGGCCAGCCACGCGCCGACGCTGTTGTAGGCGAGCTTCGCGCGGTTGCGCACGAGCGCGCCGTAGACGGCCGACGCGGTCAGCTCGCCCGACGGCGTGACGACAATCTCGACGACCACCGCGAGCCGATCCTGCCGATCGGCGAGCGAGGTGAGATCGGTCGACAGCTTCTCGGGCAGCATCGGGAAGATCACCGCCGGCGTGTACACGGACGTCGTGTTCCGCGCTGCGTGCCGATCGACCGGCGTGCCCTTGGCGACCGCCGCGTCCACGTCGGCGACGGCGACCATCACCTTCACGGCGCCGTCGGCCTGCGGCTCGGCGACCGACAGCTGATCGAGATCGCGCGAATCGTCGTTGTCGATCGAGCACCAGAGGAGCGCGCGCAGATCGCGCGTCGGCTCTTCGGTGGTCCGCGCCGGCGCGTTCATCGCGTCGGCCTGCGCGAGCGCGGCGGCCGGCATCTCGGGCTCGAGGCCGCGCTCGCGCATCGCGCGGATGGCGATCGTGCGCAAGAGCGCCCGGTCGGACTGCTGCGTCATCGCGACTCCTCGATCGCCGCGGCGAGATCCTCGACGAGCGCCTCGACCTGCGGTTCGTGCGTGCGGAAGCTGAGGATGCAGACGCGCCCCATGTAGCGCCCGTGCGTCGCGCAGCCCGTGAGCATCACGCGCCGCCGCGCGGTCGTCTTCTGCACGAGCGCGCGGGTGGCCGCGTCTTCCTCCTCGCGCGAGGCGCCGGGCCGCGCGAGGTGAAACGCGAACAGCGACAGATCGGGCGGCGCGTCGATCGCGATGCCCGGCAGCGCGGCGACGCGGCGCGCGGCCTCGAGCGTCAGCGCGCGCTTCTCGGCGATCGCCGCGCGGAACGCCGCCGTCCCGTACAGCTTCACCGACAGCCAGACGCGCAGCCCCGGGAAGCCGCGCGACAGCTCCGGCCCGTGCTGGCTCGGATCGTAGAAGTCCGCCGGATGCGGCATCGCCGGCAGATAGGACGCCGTCGCTTCGTGCGCCGCGCGAAGCGCCGCGCCGTCCCGCACCAGCAGCGCGCCGGTGCCGTAGGGCAGGAACATCCCCTTGTGCGGATCGAGCGTCAGCGAATCGGCGCGCGAGAGGCCGCGCAGCGTGTCGCGCAGCTCGGGGACGAGGTGGAAGAACGCGCCGTACGCGCCGTCGACGTGATGCCACAGCTGCTCGGCCGCGCAGAGATCGGCGATCGCATCGAGCGGGTCGACGGCGCCGGTATTCACCGTTCCCGCCGTCGAGACGACGGCGAACGGCTCGAGCCCGGCGCGGCGATCCGCGGCAATCGCCTCGCGCAGGAGATCGATGCGCAGGCGGAAGCGATCGTCCGATTCAACCGCGCGCACGCGATCGGGCATCACGCCGGCGAGCTTCGCCGACTTCAGCACCGAGTGATGCGCCTGGTCCGATGTGTAGAGCACGCCGCGCCGGATGTCGGCGCCGAGGTGCCGCTCGCGCGCGCACAGAACGGCGTTGAAGGTCGCCATCGATCCGCCGGTGGTGAACAGGCCGCGCGCCTCGGGCGGAAAGTCCATCCACTCGCG
>QHWK01000245.1 GCA_003223775.1 Acidobacteriota bacterium | reverse complement strand
CCGGCGGTCGCCTCGACCGCGCGTTCGGTGACGGCCGTCGCAGGGCGCAGCACCTGACAGTGCGTCTGATCGCACAGATCGAATCCGTCGGCGCGATGGCGCCCGAGATTCGCCGCGGCAAAGGTCCGCACCGTGATCGCGAGCGCCTCGAGCGCCGCCGCGCGGCTGTCCCGCGCCGCCTCCCCCGCGACAACGCGCGCGACGTAGGTTTCGATCGGCATCTCGACGATCGCGAAGCCGCCGCCTGGCTTCGCAAGGCCGACGCGTATCGTCGCCGGCGCAGATCCCTGCACGCTGAACGCGACGATCGCCGCGACGACGAGCGCGATCCTCATTCGTCGTCCACGCCGAGAAACGCGCGGATGTCGGTCCACATCCGCGGCAGGCTCGCGATCAGCTGGTGATCGTCGTCGAGGAGCGCCAACGTCACGTTCGGCCGCGTCTTCGCGAACGCCTCGACCGTCCGAGGGTCGACCGACGCGTCGCGCAGCCCCTGAAAGACGAGCGTCGGCTGATGGAACGGCGCATTGAAGGGGTCGTACTGCAGGCTGTCCTCGTAGAAGGTGAACCGCAACTCGCGCTCGGCGTTGTCGGCGTAATGGAAGAACGGCAGCGCGCCGCGGCGGCGCCATTCCTCGATGCGCTCCGGCGGCAGCAGGTGATGTCCGGGCTTCGCGAACATGACGGCCGGCGCGAGCAGCACCAGCCGATCGACGAGCCGCGCGTGCGCCGACGCCGCGAGAATCGCGAGCGTGCCGCCAAGGCTCGATCCGACGAGCGCCGCCGGCCCGCCGCCGGCGAGCTCGGCGCCGAGCTGCTGCAGCATTCGCGTGAGCGTCAGCGTGGAAAAATCCGGCTGGTTGAAGTCGGGGACGCGCAGCTCGACGTCGTGCTCCCGGAACCGCTCGGCGAAATACGCCACTTTCGTCGATTTCGGCGACGAGGCGAAGCCGTGCAGGTAGAAGACCCTCACAGCAGCGTCTGGCAACCGGGACGGCAGCGGCACTTGATGAGCCCCTCGCCGTCGGTGTTGTAGTGGTAGGTGAGCTCCTCGCCGCGCCGGATTTTGCGCGCGGCGCGAATCCAGATCGTGCCGTCGACGATGTGCACGTAGCAGTTCGGCCGGCAGGCATGGTTGATGAACCGCGCGTCGTTGCCGCCGACGCCGGCGTCGATCACCGTGCGGTTCGTCAGCTTGAAGCACCAGATGTGGCCGCGCTCGATGTAGCGGCGCTCGCGCTTCAGGCTCTCCTGATTCGAGATCTTCTCGCCCGCGTAGTGAATAATCCGCGTGTTCTTCGAAATCGTCTGCGTCGCGTAGACGCCCCACCCGTGAATCTTCGACCGCCGCTTCTCGATCACGCATTAAGTATAGAATGGCGTCTCTCAAGGAGCGATCGTATGCGCGTGCTTCTGTCCGTCCTCGCAATGTCGTTCGCGGCGGTGGCCATGTCTTCTGCGCAGTCGTCGTCGAAGCAGGTATTCCCCGGCGCAAATCCCGCGCTGCCGTTCAGCGCGGCGGTGAAGGCCGACGGCTTGATCTACGTCTCGGGCACGCTCGGCAGCGGCGGCGACGTGAAGGCGCAGACCAAGCAGGTGCTCGACAACATCGCCAACACGCTCAAGACCGCCGGCACGAGCCTCGCGAACGCCGCGAGCGTCACCGTGTACCTGCGCAACCAGAGCGACTTCGCGGCGATGAACGAGGTGTACCGCACCTACTGGACGAAGGATCCGCCGGCGCGCACCACCGTCATGGTGCCGCTGCTCAACGAGGGCCTCGTCGAGATCGCCGTCGTCGCCGTGCCGAACGGCGGCGAGCGCGTCGTCGTGAACCCGAGCGAGTGGAGCTCGTCGCCCAACCCGTACAGCTACGGGATCAGGACGGGCAACACGCTATTCCTGTCGGGCCTCATCGCGCGCAACGGCAAGGACAACACGCCGATCAAAGGCGATATGGCCGCGCAGACCAAAGCGGTGCTCGACAACGGCGCCGCGGTGCTGAAGGCCGCCGGCTTCGCGTACGGCGACGTCGTCGCGGCGCGCATCTACATCGCGGATCAGGCGGCGTTCCAGGACATGAACAAGGTCTACCAGACGTACTTCCCGAAGGATCCGCCGGGGCGCGCGACGGTGAAGGCGCAGCTCACCTCGGCCGACTACATCGTCGAGATCACGATGGTGGCGGTGAGGGGCGGCGGCCACACGGCGTTCACCACGCCAGCCGCCGACGGCAAACCGGGCACGAAGAACCCGAATCTGAGCTCGGCCATCAAGGCCGGCAATCGCCTCTACGTGTCGGGCATCCTCGGCAACACCGCCGAGAACAAAGGCGACGTGAAAGGGCAGACCGCCGAGGCGCTCGTGCGCATCGGCCGCACGCTGAAGGCGGCCGGCTACGACTGGAAGGACGTCGTCGACGCCGTCGTCTACCTGCCGGATCTGACGAAGTTCAACGACATGAACGCGTCGTACCGCGAGCCGATCGGCAAGGACTTCCCCGCGCGCGCGACCGTCGGCGCCGGCCTCATGAACGCCGACGGCGCGGTCGAGATCATGATGACGGCGGTGAAGTAGCGACCGCCGCCGTCGGGGATTGGGGATTGGGGATTTGTTCGGCAGTGATCTCAAAAAGTCACGATTCGGCGTGGAGTCGTGATCTCACCAATCCCCGATCCCCAACCCCCAATCCCTGATTCACGCGGCCGCGATCTTCTCCGCCGACCGCAGCGTCAACGCGACGAACGTCAGCGTGCCGTTCGTGCAGCCGCCGGTCGGCGTCGTCGGCGCGCCGACGACGAACAGGTTCTCGTGATCGTGCGTGCGGCCGTAGCTGTCGGTGACGCTCGCCGCCGGATCCGTCCCCATGCGGCAGCCGCCGCCGGGATGATCGAGATAGTCGCCCTCGCTCCTGTTGACGATCCGGCCGTTGCTCGCCTTCGCCAGCCGATCGAACACCGCGTTGACGTGCGCGCGCGTCGCCGCCTCGCGCGCCCGCGTCGCATCGTCGAAGCGATGCTCGATCTTCGGCATCGGATCGCCGTGGCGGTTCTTCTTCGCCGCGTCGAGCGTCAGGCGGCTGTCGGCGGACGGGTGCACGTCGACGTACGCGCGCAGGCGAACCGAGCTCCCCTTCGTGCGCGCGCGCCAGTCGGCCATCAGCTCGTCGCCGAGCAGCAGCGTCCCCTCCGGGGTGCGCAGCCGCGGATCGCGGCCGGCGGAGCTCTCCCACACGCGCGTGTCGTGGCGCACGAACGGCTTGTCCGGCGCGCAGCGGAAGAACTCGCGCGAG
>QHWK01000244.1 GCA_003223775.1 Acidobacteriota bacterium | reverse complement strand
ATTCTCGATTCCCGAGCTGCGCGACCTGCAGGCGCGCGTCAGGACGCTCACCGCGTTCGGCGACTTCTCGACGATCGACTTCACGATGATCGGCCTCGGCGAGCCGCGCGTCGTCCGCGCCGGCGTCGTCGGCGGATCGTATTTCGACGTGATGGGGCTGCGCGCCGTGCGCGGCCGCCTGCTCGGCCCGAGCGACGACGGGCCGCGCGCGGCCGGCGCGGCGGTGCTGACGTACCGCTTCTGGACGACGGCGTTCCACGGCGACGAGACGGTTGTCGGCAAGACGATCCGGCTCGGCGACAGGTCGGCGACGATCGTCGGCGTCCTCGAGCCGTCGGTGCCGTACCCCACCGAAACGGAAATCATCGCGAACGTCGTGACGAGCCCGCACCATCTCGACGCGACGATGGTGGAAGGGCGCGTGCACCGGATGACGGATTTGTTCGGGCGCCTCGCGCCCGGCGTCGATCTCGAGACGGCGACGGCGGAGCTGCGCGCGGTCCACGGCGCGATCGTCCAGGCGCATCCCGAGGCGTATCAGCGGCAGGCCGATTTCCGGATCGACGCCGTCCGGCTGCGCGATCAGATCGTGTCGCGCGCGAGGACGATTCTCCTCGTGCTGCTCGCGGCGTCGGCGCTCGTGTTCGTCGTCGCCTGCTCGAACGTCGCGAACCTGATTCTCGCGCGCTCGGTGCGGCGCGAAGGCGAGCTCGCGATCCGCGC
The DNA here is from genome assembly GCA_003223775.1 of Acidobacteriota bacterium. Classification (GTDB taxonomy): domain Bacteria; phylum Acidobacteriota; class Vicinamibacteria; order Vicinamibacterales; family CAVVIG01; genus QHWK01. Next base: position 2,607 of record QHWK01000244.1, on the reverse strand, counting down.
GGCGCTCGGCGCCGGCCCGCGCGCGCTGCGGCGGACGCTGCTCGCCGAGAGCCTGCTGCTCTGCGGCGCCGGCGCTGTCCTCGCGGTCCTGATCGCGCGGCCGATGGTCTCGGTGCTCGCGCGCTACGCCGCGCGCTTCTCGGTCCGCGCGCTCGACTTCACGATCGACGCGAGCCTGCTGTGGGTCGGCGTCGCGCTCGCGGTGGCGGCGGCCGTCCTGCTCGCGTTCGTGCCGCGGCTGCCGTCGGCCGAAGCGTCGAGCGGCCTCGGCCTGTCGAACGGCAGCGTGCGCGTCACGTCGGGCACGAACCGGCGCCTGCGGCTGTTCGCCGTCACGCAGATCGGCGCCTCGTTCGTCCTGCTCGCCGGCGCGGGGATGCTGCTGACGACGCTCTTCACGCTGCAGCGTGCGCAGGCGGGCTTCGACACGCGGCACGTGCTCGCCCTGAACGTGCCCATCGTTTCCTACGCGCGCAAGCCGCAGGAGATTACCGGCTTCTACAAGGAAGCGATGCGCCGGATCAACGAGCTGCCGGGCGTGGAGCGCGCCTCGGTCGGCACGACGGTGCCGTGGCGCGACAACGCGTTCTTCGCCGCGCAGTTCACCGTCGAAGGCTACGCGAAGGCGAACGGCGAAGAGGATCCCCGCGGACGGTTCCGCAGCGTGTCGCCCGGGTTCTTCGCCTCGCTCGGCGTGCCGATCGTCGCGGGGCGCGACTTCACCGACGCCGATCGCCGCGACGCCGAGAAGGTGGTGATCGTCAGCCAGAGCCTCGCGCAGCGGATGTTTCCGGGCGGCGACGCGGTGAACCGGCATCTGATGTGGACCGATCCGGTGATCAAGTTCATCGACGTCAGCGGCGGTCCGCGCCGCATCGTCGGCGTCGTGGCCGACGTGGACGACGAGAACGTCATTCCGGCGCCGGCGATGGCGGTGTATCACCCCTACGAGCAGGAGATCTTCGGCGGCCGCCTCTTCGTGCGCGCGCGCACGGATCCGTACGCCCTCGTGCCCCCGATCACGCGGATCATCCGCGAGCTGTCGGCGGAGCAGCCGGTGGAGCGCGCGGCGACGCTCGAGGACGTGCGCGCCGAGGTGCTCGCGCCGGATCGGCTGAACGCGCTCGTGTTCGGCGGCTTCGCGATGGTGGCGCTGACGATCGCGGTCGTCGGCGTCGCCGGCGTGCTCGCGTTTTCGGTGAGCGCGCGGACGCGCGAGTTCGGCGTCCGCCTCGCCGTCGGCTCGGCGCCGCGGCATCTGTTGACGCGCGTGCTCGGCGAGGGAGCGGTGATCGGGGTCAGCGGGATCGTCGCCGGCGCGGCGGGCGGGATCGTGCTGGCGCGGATCGTCGGCAGCTATATCCCGGACGTCCAGATTCCCGGTCCGCTCGCCACGGCCGGCGCGGCGGCGATTCTCATCGCGGCGGCGGTGCTGGCGTCGCTGATGCCGGCCGCACGAGCGTCACGGGTCGACGTGATGCAGGCGCTGCGATCGGAGTAGTGCAATTTGGAATTTGGAATTTGGAAGTTGGAATGCGCGCTCAGTTGTGACAGCGTGACAACGAATTCCAAATTCCAAATTCTTAATTATGGCGAGCCGCAGCGTCAGATCCCGGCGAGCCGTTCTTCGGCGTCCCCGAATCGGTCGAGCCGCACGCCCATGCGGTCCATCAGCGAGAGATAGAAGCTGCACAGCTTGCGGTTCTCGTCGCCGGCCTCCGTGTAGTCGAGCACGCGCCCGGTCTCGAGCGTGCCGCCGAGCGTGCCGGCGGTGAGCACCGGCACCTTCGAGCTGTCGTGGTGGCTGCCCGACCACATGTTCGACATGAACACCAGACACGAGTTGTCGAGCACGGTGCGCTCGCCCTCGGGCATCGCGGCGAGCTTGTCGATCAAGTACGCGTACTGCGTCAGGTAGAACTGGTTCACGCGCATGAACGCGTCGCTCGTGTCCTCGTGGCTCGCCAGGTGGTGCGCCAGCTTGACGTCGAGGAAGGGGTAGAAGAGCCCGGAGATGTCGCGGCACAGGAGCAGCGTCGCGATGCGCGTCTTGTCGGCCTGGAAGGCGAGCGCGAGAATGTCGCACATCAGCCGCATGTGATCGCGGACGTCCTCGGGCAGCCCGTTGTCGGGCCGCGGCATCGCCGCGGCGACGCGGCCGCGATCTCTCGCGACGGCGTCCGCTTTCTCCTTGGCCGCGCGCAGATCCTGCGCGCGCTTCTCCACGTCGCGCACGCTCGTGAGGTACTCGTCGAGCTTCCCTTTGTCCGCGGCGCTCACGCGCAGCGTCAGCGAAGCGACCTGCTCCCGCACGCGATCGAGCACGCTCACGGTGCGCTGGCTGCCGCGGTTCTCGAACAGGCTGTCGAACGCGAGCGACGGATACACTTCCATCGGCACCGGCGAGGTCGGGCTCGACCACGAGATGTGCGAGCTGTAGGCCATCGAGAAGTTGGTCTCGTGGTAGCCGGTGACCGGCTGCTCGCAGCCGAGGACCATGCTGGGCTGCACGGTCGCGTCGCCGATGCGGCTCGCGAGCACCTGATCGAGGCTCACGCCGCCGTGCAGCTCCGCGCCCCTGGTGAGCGGCGCGCCGGAAAGCAGATT
>QHWK01000243.1 GCA_003223775.1 Acidobacteriota bacterium | reverse complement strand
TCAGCCATCAGCCATCAGCCATCAGCCATCAGCCATCAGCCATGACGGTTTACTCACACCTCAAGGCGATGAGAGGCTCCACCGCGGCCGCTCGCCGCGCGGGCATGAGCGACGCGACGAAGCCGACGCACGCGACGACCGCCGCCGCTGACGCGTAGAAGATCCAGTCCGCGTCGGCAGATCCGTACAGCAGGTGTCCGACGATTCTGGCGCCCCCGGCAGCGAGCGCCAGACCCGCCGCGACGCCGGCGGCGACGACCGTCATCCCCTCGCGCACGACGAGGCCGAGCACGCGTCGGCGCTCGGCGCCGAGCGCCATCCGGATGCCGATCTCCTTCGTGCGCCGCGCCACCGCGAACGCCAGCGAGCCATATAACCCGACGGCGGTGAGGATCACGGCGAGGACGGCCGTGTAGCCGACAAACGTCGCGCTCACGCGCACGGGCCGCATGAGCGCGGCGATCCGGCTCGGCAACGTGATCGTTTCCGCAATCGGCACGTCCGGATCGACGCGGTTCACCTCGCGCGCGATCGCGGGCAGCAGCGCCGACGGATCGCCGGCGGCGCGAACAGCCAGGCGCGAATCCACCTGCGCGGGATTCTGCCAGAACGGCGTGTACACCCACGATTCGCGATCGTGCGTGCGGCTTCGGAGCGAGAGATCCTTCACGATGCCGACGATCTGCCGCTCGATCCGCCCGACGACGATCGTCGCGCCGAGCGCGCCGCCGCCGGGCCAGAGCCGCGAGGCCAGCGTTTCGTTGACGATGGCCACCGGCGGAGATTGCGCGGCGTCGTGCTCGTCGAACTCGCGTCCGGCCGTCACCGCCGTATCGAGCGTCGCAAAGTACCGTGGTCCAACCTCGTTGTAGCTCGCCGTCACGCGCTGCGCGGCGTCCCAGCGAGGGAGCGCGACGCCGATCGACGACCCGCCGAGCACCGACCCGATGCCGACCATGCTCACCGAGTCGACGCCGGGCAGCGACTCGAGGCGCCGAACGACCTCGCGCTGGAACCGCTGCGCGCGATCCGCGGAGTATTTCACCAGCCGCGGACGCACACGAATGAGCGCGACATGGGACGCGTCGTAGTTGCGGCCGCGCAGCATCGTTCGAGCGCTCGCCCCGAGCAGCGCGGCGAGGGCCACCATCGCGACGGCGGCGGCCGCCTGCGCGCCGAGCAACCACGCGCCGGACGACCACCGGGCCGTCGCCCGACGGCTGAGGCGAGATGCGGCCGGCGGCCGGACGACACGAGTCGCCGACGCGACGCTGAACAGGACGCCCGCGACGAGCGCGGCGCCGAGCGTCGCCAGCGCGATCGCCGGCGTCTGGCTGAAGTCGTACTGGAGCGGGTGGCCTTCGTCGTCGGCCGCAAAGAACATCATGGCGAGCGCGCCGGTGAACGCGCGCGAGAGCAGCACGCCGGCGGCGCCGCCGGCGATCGACAGCATCGCCGACTCCGTGAGCAGCTGACGCGCGAGCCGGCCCGGCGCGGCGCCGAGCGAGACCCGCACGGCGAACTCGTGCGCGCGCGCGGCCGACTGCGCGCCGACGAGGCCGGCGAGGTTGGCGCAGCAGACGAGCAGCAGCACGATCGCGACCGCGCCGAGAATCCGCACGAGCCGCGGCTCTTCGTCGTCGGTCGACATGCCGCGCGGCACGGCGACGGCCACGCCGCTGTTCTCGCCGCGCGGCGCGTGCGCCCACGCCGCCGGGGCGAGCGTCGGCAGCTCCGCGGCCGCGTCGGAAAGGGTTCGCCCCGGCGCGAGGCGGCCGATCATCTGCAGCACCGTGCAGTTGGCCGCGAGCGAGTCGTCGCACCACCGGTACCCGACCCGCAGCATCATCGTCGGGATGTAGAGCTCGATCGGGCTGCTCGTCATTCCGCTGAACGTCGCGGGCGCGACGCCGACGATCGTGAAGTCCGTGCCGTTGATTCTGAGACGCGCGCCGATCGCGGCGGGCGACGCGGCGAACCACGTCCGCCAGAAATTGGACCCGATGACCGCGACGCGATCGCGATCGGGGACGCGGTCCTCGTCGTCGTGGAAGAAGCGCCCGAGCGCGGCACGGATGCCGAGCAGCGGGAAGAAATTCGCCGACACGACGGCGCCGTTGACCTCGCGGCCCAGGCCGCCGACGCTCACGAAGAGCGGCGCCGTCGGATAGTGCGCCGCGAGGCCGCTCAGCGTGCAGCTGCCGCTCCGGAACGCGAGGTAGTCGGGATAGGAGACCGGACCGAGCACCTGCAGCCGTGCCGCCTCGCTCGTGCTCAATTGTTCTGACGCAAACGCGCGACGAACCCCTGCGACCTCCACGAGCTCGGCGGGCCGCTCGACCGGCAGCATGCGATAGAGAAGCGTGTAGCCGAGCGTCAGGACGGTTGCGAGCGCCGCCGTGGACAATGCGAGCGTCGCGACGACGGTGGCCGCGAACGCGGGCGCGCGCCTCATCGCGCGTGCGCCGTAGCGGATGTCCCGCAGGATGCTCTCGACGAACGCGATGCCGCGCACGTCGCGGTGCGCGTCCTTGACCTGCTCGATGCCGCCGAGCGCGAGCCGCGCCGCGCGGGCGGCCGCGCCGCGCGTCAGACCCGCGCGCATGCGCTTTTCGATGTCCAGATCGAGATGAAAGCGCAGCTCTTCGTCGAGCTCGGCGTCGACGGCGCCGCGGCGCAGCAGCGCGCGGAACCGGTGGTGCAGATCGGCGACCATCCGTCTATCTCAGGGCGTGTCGAGCAGCAGATCGACGGCGGCGGTGAGCGCGCGCCAGGCGCCCGTCTGCGCGTCGAGCGCCCTCCGCCCGGCGCGCGTCAGCTCGTAGAACTTGGCCTTGCGGTTGTTGTCCGACGTCCCCCACTTCGCCTTGATCCAGCCGCGGCGCTCGAGGCGATGGAGCGCCGGATAGAGCGATCCCTGCTGCACCTGCAGCGCGTCGTTCGAGATCTGCTGGATGCGCTCGGAGATCGCCCAGCCGTGCTGCGGCTCGAGCGCGATCGCCTTGAGAATCAGCAAATCGAGCGTGCCTTGCGGCAGCTCGAGGCGGGACGGCGGTCCGGCCACGGCGCTCTCCCCTCTTGCTTCGACAAGAGCGTAGCCGATCTCCTGTCGAAGCGCAAGGGGAGCGCAATGACCAGTCGCGCAGGCCTTCTCGCGCGATGGTCCCGTCGGACTCGATCCGCACGCCGCGCAGATGCCGGTCGCCAAGATGGCGGCGATAGCCGGCCTGATGAGTCGCTATCATGCTTGCGAGGTGCGCGATGTGGCAGGTGTCGGCGTTCGTCGCCATGGGGTGCTTTGCCGCGATGCAGCTGATATTCGCGGCGCTCAGCCGCCGCGGCATGAGCGCGGCGAGCGTGCTCGTCGGGGTGTTCGCGATCGGGGCGCTGCTCTATTCGATTCACCTGTCGACGACCCGCGCGCCGCTGCCGCGCGCGCCGCGCGATCTCGCGCTCGTCGCGGCCGCCGCCGCGCTCAGCTACGTCGGGAACTGGCTGCTGGTGCGCGCCCTCGCGGCCGCGCCCAATCCGGGCTACGCGATCGCGATCTCGGGCCTGCAGGCGGTACTCGTCACCGTGGCGAGCATCGGCGTCATCGGCGCGGAGTTCTCGTGGATGAAAGCGGCAGGCGTCGTGCTGTGCGCCGCCGGCGTCACGCTCATCGTCGGGTAGGCCGTCAGACGTTCCAGAACGGCGCGATCGCGGCGCGCGTCGACG
>QHWK01000242.1 GCA_003223775.1 Acidobacteriota bacterium | reverse complement strand
CGAGCCGAAGCATTGAAATCTTCCTCCACGCCGGCGTGCTGACGATCCTCGTCGCCGGCATCGCCGCCTTCAACGACGACGTGCGCCGCCACGTCGTCAACGTCGTCGCAGGCGATCGCACGAGCGAGCTGTCGCTCGTCGCCGGTCCCGCCGACCGGGTGATGCACACCATCTACGCGACGGCCCACAGCTATGCGGGCAGCGACGGCACGCTGCTGGCGTTCGGCCTCGGCGCCGTCGTGCTGTTCACGCTGATGATCCGCAGCTAGCGCCGCCTCCAGCCGCTCTTCCTTTCTTTTCCTCCTGACGCGCGTCGTTGTGAGGCATACTGCGCACGCTCGAATACAGCGGAGGTGCGCCGTGAAAAGAGGACTGACCGCGATCGCCTTGTTGATCTGTGCGACTCAAGGCGTCGGGCACGCGCAGCAGCCGGCGAATGCGCCGCCCGCGGCGCCGCCGAAGATTGCCGTGCTGATCGTCACCGGCCAGAACGGCCACAACTGGCGCGGCACGACGCCGCTCTTGCGCAAGGCGCTCGAGGACACCGGCAAGTTCGAGGTCCGCGTCATGGAGGAGTTCCGCGGCGCCGGCCCCGAAACGCTCGCGCCGTACGATGTCGTCGTCCTGAACTATTTCGAACGCGGGCGGCCCGAGCTGCGCTGGGGCGATCGCGCCAACGCCGCATTCCTCGACTTCGTGCGTTCCGGCAAGGGCGTCGTCGTCTATCACTTCTCGATGGCGGCGTTCGACGGCTGGACGGACTACGAGAAGCTGTCGGCGGCGAACTGGCGGCCGAACAACGGCCATCACTCCGCGCCGCACACCTACACGGTCGACGTGAAGGATCAGGAGCATCCGATCACGAAAGGGCTGAAGCTCTCGTTCCCGCAGCAGAACGACGAGCTCTACGCGAACCTGCGCTGGCAGCCGGCGGGCTCGTATCACGTTCTTGCGACGGCCTACGACGATCACGCCCTCTATCAGGCGAGCCGCACCGATTCGCGCGCGCCGCAGCCGCTCGAAGGCGCGGGCGCGAACGAGCCGATGCTGTGGACGGTCGACTACGGCAAGGGGCGCGTCTTCGTGACGGCGCTCGGCCACGACGTCGAGCAGGTGCAGACGCCTGCCTTCACGACGACGTTCGCGCGCGGCGCGGAGTGGGCCGCGACCGGAAAGGTGACGCTCCCGATTCCACCGGCGATGGCGAACGCGACGGCGCAGGCGGCGCCGCCGCCGACGCCGGAAGGCTACGTCCCGCGCGGCACGCGTCCGGGCAAGGGGCTCGCGCCCGGCATGAAGGTCACCGATCTCGGCAAAGGCGCGAGAACCTACCGCATCAACCTGGCGAAGGGCGACGAGATCTTGTCGGGCCTCACCGAGTTCGCCGAGAAGTACCACATCAGGAACGGCCACTTCACCGCCCTCGGCGCGATCAACAAAGGGCTCTTCGGCTGGTCCGACGTCGAGCGCGGGCTCGGGCAGAAGAAGATCGAGCTCAATCAGGAAGCGGAGATCGTGTCACTGATGGGCGGCATCTCCGTCGACAACCAGGGGCGGTCGAACGTGCACGCCCACGGCACCGTGGCGCTCTCCGACGGCTCCGTACGCGGCGGCCACTGGTGGGAGGCCCACGTCAGCATCATCGCGGAGGTGTTCGTCACCGAAGAGGAAGGCGGCGCCGAAACGACCTCGAAGGAGTAAGGAAGTCGCAAATTGTTAGTCCCGCACGAATTTGTAATCCCCTGCAGAGCTCGCGGCGCTCATCTATTACGGGCGTCGCGCGCGGCTCATCGGGAACACGACCGCTCATTTCCGCGCTGAATTGCATCGACCGCGCGGGACGTGTCCGCGAGGCCTCGCGGGCACGCCGGTTGCCCCACCCTCAAGCAACGCGACAGTGACGCCGCGTTTCTAACGCACGCCTCACGCGCATTCCACGACAGAGGTCAGGCCCCACATGCGGTTTCGAGTCTTCGTGTCGACGATTAGTGTGTGTCTCGCAGCGGTATCCGGCGCTCACGCCGCGACGATCGCGGTGCCCGCGGGCGGCGATCTGCAGGCCGCGATCGATCAGGCGCAGCCGGGCGACGTGATTACGCTCGCGCCGAATGCGACCTATGTCGGCAACTTCGTGCTGCCGAACAAAGGCGCGCTGAGCGGCGCCATCACGATCCGATCGGCCGCCGCCGACGCCCTGCTGCCCGCCGCGGGCGTGCGCATGACGCCCTCGTACGCGGCGCTGCTGCCGAAGATCAAATCGTCGAACGACACGCCGGCGCTCCGGACCGCGACGGCCGCGAACCACTGGACGCTGATGTTCCTCGAGTTCCAGGCCAACGTCGGCGGCTACGGCGACATCATCGCGCTCGGTGCGGGCGACAAGACGCAGACCGATCTCACACAGGTGCCGTACGCGCTCGTGCTCGATCATCTGTACGTGCACGGCGATCCTGTCATCGGCCAGAAGCGCGGCATCTCGCTCCACAGCCGCGACACGAGCGTGATCAACTCCTGGGTCTCCGACTGCAAGGCCGTCGGCCAGGAAGCGCAGGCGATCAGCGGCTTCAACGGGCCCGGCGGTTACCTGATCGAGAACAACTACCTGCAGGGCGCGACGCAGAACTTTCTGATCGGCGGCGCGGATCCGGTGATTCCCAATCTGGTGACCTCGGACATCACGTTCCGTTACAACCACCTCGAGAAGCCGGTCGCGTGGCGCGATGCGATCGTCGCCGCGCCGGCGGGCGTGGCGGCTGCCGCAGCGGCCGACGGCGGATCGCTCGCCGCCGGCACCTACTTCTACTCGGTGCAGGCGCGCCGGCCCGCGGGGCAGACCAACGTCGCCATCTCGTCGGCGTCGCTCGAGGCGTCCGCGACGATCGCCGTGGGCACGACGACGGGTTCGGTCGCGATCTCGTGGCAGCCGGTCGCGGGCGCGCAGGACTACGTCGTGTGGCGCCGCGTTGCGGGCGGCACGAGCGTGAACTTCAAGACCGCGGGCACGTCGCTCGTCGACGTGGGCGCGGCGGGCACCGCCGAGAAGCAGGCATCCGGCACGACGTGGCTCGTGAAGAACATCTTCGAGCTGAAGAACGCGCAGCACGTGCTCGTCGAGGGCAACGTGTTCGAGAACAACTGGGTGGCCGGGCAGCCCGGCTACGCGATCCTCTTCACGCCGCGCAATCAGGGCGGCACCGCGCCGTGGGTGGTCGTCCAGGACGCAATCTTCCGCTACAACATCGTGCGGCACACGGCCGGCGGCGTGAACATTCTCGGCACCGACAACGTCGCGCCGAGCCAGCGCACCAATCACATCACGGTCCGGCAGAACCTGTTCGACGACCTGAATGCCACGACGTGGAGCAGCAACGGCTCGAAGCCGTGCGCGATCCAGCTCGGGGACGGCGCCGACACGGTGACGATCGATCACAACACGAACTACGGAATCAACGGCTCGGGCGCGTCGCCGGGCCTGGCCGCGATCACGACGTATGCGCCGGACGGCATCATCACCGCAAACATCCTCGCGGGCGGCACTGCATCGCGGTATCCCGCCGGAAACTACTTTCCAACCGTCGCGGCGTGGCTCGCCGGCTTCAAGGACTATGCGCACGGCGACTTCCACCTGCTGCCGGCGTTCGCGGTGAGCTACCCGTCGACCGACGGCCCCGACCTCGGGGCGGACATCGACAAGCTCAACGCGATGACGCGGACGAATTCCGTGAGGATCACGACGATGAGCATCCCACCGGGCGCATTGAACCAGTGGTACGAGCAACAGCTCACGTGCGAGGGCGGATCGTCGCCGTGCGCCTGGCGCCTCGTGGAAACGTCGCAGCTGCCTGCGGGCCTCGCCTTCGAAGCGCAAGCGGGGAAAATTCTCGGCACGCCAACGGCGGTGCAGACAGGCGTCGTCGTCGTCGAAGCGTACGATCCGTCGGATCCGACCAACTTCGCGCGGGCGCAATTCAATCTTTCAATCGAGCCGCCGCCGCTTGCGCTGATCGTGCCGGCGTCTTCGCGCGGACGCGTCGGCCTCGCGTATGCGTTGACGCCGACCGTTACCGGTGCCGTGGGGCCCACGCTGTTCACGCTCGTCGCCCCCGACAATCAGCTTCCCGCCGGTCTCGGCCCGGTGGATCCGGCGACCGGCACCGTGACCGGCATGCCCGTGACGGCCGGGTCGTGGACCGTGACGCTGCAAGTCACCGATTCGGTGGATCGCGCCGACCGTCGTCCTTCGCAGCCGATCATGATCACGATCGATCCCGCGCCAATCGTCATCGCGCCGATCGTCCTGCCGGACGGGCGCCAGAACACGATGTACTCGGCGAACCTGAATGCCACGGGAGGGACCGGCGCGATCTCGTGGTCGCTCGCGAGCGGCACGCTGCCGGACATGACGGTGAATCCGAGCGGCACCATCAGCGGCGTGCCCGGGAGCGCCGGCACGTTCCCGTTCACGGTGCGAGCGACCGATGCCGCTGGCGCGTCGGCGACGGCGAACGCATCGCTCACGATTGCGCCTGCGGCGACGACCGCCGCAGACGTCGTCCTCTACGCGGCCGACGCGAAAGCCATCACCGGCACGTGGTCGCTCGTGGACGATCCGACGGCCGCAGGCGGGCGCCGAATCGCGAGCCCCGATGCCGGAGCGCCGAAGCTCGCGGCGCCGCTGGCGTCGCCGGCGAACTATTTCGAGCTGACGTTCCAGGCGCAGGCCGGCGTCCCCTATCACCTGTGGATGCGCGGCAAGGCGCAGGGCAACCAGTGGACCAACGACTCGGTCT
>QHWK01000241.1 GCA_003223775.1 Acidobacteriota bacterium | reverse complement strand
CGGTCTCGCAGTCGGTGATGAACCGCGAGAAGCTCGACACGATCCCGACCGGCAAGGATCCGTTTTCCGTCGGGCAGCTGATCCCCGGCGTGACGACGTCGACGCCCGACGTCGGCGGGACGCAGGTGATGCAGCAGCCGACGCTGCAGGTGCACGGCTCGTCGAACAACGACAACGTGTTCATGGTCGACAGCGTGCAGATCCAGCACATCGGCTTCGGCGGCAACCAGACCGGCTTCTACTTCAACGACGGGTTGATGGAGGAGATCAGCTACCAGACCAGCTCGCTGCCGGCGGAGGCGCCGGTCGGCGGCGTGCAGATCAACATGATCCCGCACGACGGCGGCAACACGTTCCACGGCACCGTCTTCTCGACCGGCGCCAACAGCGGCATGCAGGCGAACAACCTGTCGCAGGATCTCGTCGATCTCGGATTCAAGGCGCAAAATCGCGTCGACACCGTGTACGACGTGAACGCGACGCTCGGCGGCCCCGTGCGCCGCGACCGCGTGTGGTTCTTCGGCACCGCACGCCGCTGGAGCGCGAACAACTTCCTCGGCAACACTTTCACGTCGACCGGCGCGCAGGCGATCGACGATCAGCACATCACCGACGCGACCATCCGCGTCACCTGGCAGGCGACGCACAACAACAAGTTCTCGTTTCATTACGACCGCAGCATCAAGTGGCGCGGCCACCGGCCGAACAACTGGCTGTCGGCGAGCATCAACGATCCGATCTCTGACGTCGTGCAGACGACGCAGCTGAACTACATCGGCGAGATCAAGTGGTCGTCGACGATCGGGAGGCGGCTGCTGGCGGAGGCCGCCATGTTCACGCTGCCCGTGAACTACACGCTCGGCTTCGAGCCGGACGCGGCGCCCGACACGATTGCCACCTTCGATCAGGTGCGATCGGTGATCAGCGGCGTCTCGCCGCGCATGGACACCAACTCCGCGCGGATGTTCACCTACGCCGGCAACGTCGCGTACGTCACCGGATCGCACAGCGTGAAGATCGGGACGCAGGTGCGCACCGGCTGGTCGCAGGAGCTGTTCACGATGCACGGCGACATGCTGCAGATCGTGAACAACGGCGTGCCGAATTCCGTACGGCTGGTGAACACGCCGAGCGGCCACAAGGAAGAAGGAGTAAACGCCGCGCTCTACGCGCAGGACTCGTGGCGGCTCGGACGGCTCACGCTGAACCCCGGCGTGCGCTACGAGCGCTTCGTGATGTCGATCCCGGCGCAGAGCGCGCCGGCCGGGACGTGGGTGCCCGCGCGCGATTTCGCCGCGCAGGACGACATCGTCAACTGGAATACGGTGTCGCCGCGGCTCGGCGCGTCGTGGGACGTGAACGGCGACGGCCGCACCGCCGTCAAGGGCGGCATCAGCCGATACGACCGGCTCGAAGGCATCACGATCATCCAGCCGCTCAACCAGCGGTTCATCGCGTTCCAGGTGTGCCCGTGGGCGGACGGCAACAACGATCTCGTCGCGCAGGTCAGCGAGATCGCGATGGCGCGCTGCACCGGCTCGCTGCAGCCGTCGCTCGGCAACGTCGACGCCAATCTCAAGCGTCCGCATCAGTGGGAGTACACCGCGATGGTGCAGCGGCAGGTCGGCGCGACCACGTCGGTGAGCGTTGGCTATTACGGCCGCCAGTTCGGCGATCTCTACACGACCGTCAACGCCGCCGTGCCGCCGTCGTCGTACGCGCCGGTGGTCATCACCAACCCGCTCACGCAGCAGCCGCTCACCGTCTACAACCAGGATCCGGCGACGCGCACGTCGGTCCGCAATGTCGTGACGACGATTCCGTCGCTCAATCAGCACTACAACGGCGTCGAGTTCCAGGTGAACACGCGCCTGACGCGCGCGACGTTTTTCGGCGGCTTCACGATCGGCAGCGACCGCGGCGATCAGGACACGGCGAGCTCCTGCACGGGGTGCGGAAGCGACTTCAACAACCCGAACAACCTGATCAACAACAACGCCGCGATCGGCTTCGACTCCACGTATCAGATCCGCGGCGGCTGGACGTACCGCCTGCCGTACGACGTCCAGTTCGCGGGGTCGATCCGCGAAGCGACCGGCCTGCCGCTGTCGCGCGTCTACCCGGTGACCACGTCGATCGTGCCGGGGCTGACGCAGGTGACGCAGAACGTCCAGGTCGCGCCGCGCGGCGACTTCCGGTATCCGTGGCAGAACCTCGTGGACATCCGCTTCGTGAAGATCGTGCGCGCCGGCAGCCTGCGCATCGAGCCGACCGTGGACGTCTTCAACCTGTTCAACGACGACGCGGTCACGAGCGCGGTCACGACGGTCGGCACGTCGCTCGGCCGGCCGTCCGCGATCGCGATGGGGCGGCTCGTGCGCATCGGCGGCCGCATAGCGTTCTGACGATCGTAGGGATTCGGGATTCGGGATTCGGGATTCGGGATTCGGGATTCGAGCGAGGACGGAACCACGAAGGGACACGAAGCGCGGTTCCGGCGAATCCCGAATCCCTAATCCCGAATCCCGAGCGTCAGCATGCGGATCCGGTGAGCTTCACTGTCCGAGACGTACAACGTCGAGCCGCTGACGAAGACTCCGTGCGGACGCGAGAGGCGGCACGCGCGCGGATCGCCGTCGGGGCCGTCCCCTCGCGTACCGGTGCCGAGCACCGTCGTGATCTGACGCGACCGGAGATCGACGCGGCGGATCACGTGGTTCTCGGTGTCCGCGACATACAGCGCGCCGTCGCCGCCGAGCGCCAGCCCCTTCGGTCCGCCGAGCTTCGCATTCGTCGCCGGGCCGCCGTCGCCGGCGTAGCCTGATTCGCCCGTGCCGGCGATACGATGCAGCGTCTGCGCCGCCGCATCGATCCGGTAGATCGCGTTTCCCTCCCGCAGCGCGAGATAGAGATCGCCGTTCGGCGCGAGCGCCATTGTCCGCGGACCGTTGAGCGGCGTGCCGCGGACTGGCGCGCCGTCGGGCGTCGGCGCGGCGGCGCCGGTGCCGGCGTAGGTCTCGATGGTGCCCGTGTCGAGATGGAGGCGCCGGATCCGGTGGTTGCCGATGTCGCAGATGAGGAGCGTGCCGTCGCGATCGAAGACGATGCTGTGCGGCTGCCGGAGCTGCGCGTTCGCGCCGGGCCCGCCGTCGCCGCTGAACCCGGCGATGCCGTTGCCCGCGACGGTCGTGATGACGCCCGTCGCGCGATCGATCCGGCGGACGACGTGGCTGTCGCGCTCCACGACGAACAGGTTGCCGCGCGCATCGAACCTGATCTCGTGCGGCATGTTCAGCGCGGCCGACG
>QHWK01000330.1 GCA_003223775.1 Acidobacteriota bacterium | reverse complement strand
CGCGCGCTCGGCGCCGGGGCGGGTGACGAGGTCGTGATTCCCGCGAACACGTTCATCGCGACGGCCGCCGCCGTGATCGCCACCGGCGCGCAGCCGGTGCTCGTGGACGTCGACGAGCGCACCGGCAGCCTCGATCCCTCGAAGCTGCGCGACGCCGTCACGCCGCGCACGAAAGCCATCATGCCGGTGCACCTGTACGGCCGCCCGGCGCCGATGGCCGAGATCGCCGACGCCGCCGTGCACGTCCCGATCGTGGAAGACGCGGCGCAGGCGCACGGCGCGCGCTACCAGGGCCGGCGCGCCGGCGCGATCGGGATCGCCGGCTGCTTCAGCTTCTATCCGACGAAGAACCTCGGCGCCTTCGGCGACGCGGGCCTGATCACGACGAGCGACGACGCGCTGGCCGCGCGGGTGAAGCTGCTGCGCGATCACGGCCGCGTGAGCCAGTACGAGCACGCGGTGATCGGCCAGACGGCGCGCCTCGACAATCTGCAGGCCGCGGTGCTGCGCGTGCAGGCCGACTGCCTCGATGAGTGGAACGCTCGCCGCCGCCAGGCGGCCGCCTGGTATCGCGAAATGCTGCCGCGTGAGATCTGCCCGCCTGACGACGAGCCGGGCAGCGAGTCGGTGTATCACCTGTTCGTCGTGCGCGTGCCGCGGCGCGACGCGTTCCGCGCGCACCTCGACGCGCGCGGCATCGCGACGGCGGTGCACTATCCGCTGCCGCTGCACCTGCAGCCGGCGCTCGCGCACCTCGGCTACGCGGCCGGCGATTTTCCGATAGCCGAGCGCCTGTGCGCCGAAGTCGTGTCGCTGCCGATGCACCCGTTCCTCGAGCGATCGCACGTGGGCTACGTCGCCGATGCGATCGCGGAGTTCCTGCGCGGGTGACGCGCGTCGGCCTGATCGGCTACGGCTACTGGGGCCCGAACCTCGCGCGCAACCTCGCCGACACCGACGGCCTCGAGCTCGCCGCGATCGCGGACGTGCGAGCCGATCGCCGGGAGGCGGCCGCCCGGCGCCACCGCGGCGTCCGCACGTGCGCCGACGGCGACAGCCTGATCGCGTCCGACGAGATCGACGCGATCGTCGTCGCGACGCCGCTGCAGACGCATTTTCCGTTCGCGAAGGCGGCGATCGAGCGCGGCAAGCACGTGCTCGTCGAGAAGCCGTTCACCGGATCGAAGGCCGACGCGGCGGCGCTCGCCGAGCTCGCGGATCGCCGCGGCGTGCGGCTGATGGTCGATCACACGTTCGTCTATAATGGCGCCGTCCGCCGCATCCGTTCGCTCATCGACGCCGGCAATCTCGGAGCGCTGCTGTATCTGGACTCGGTGCGCGTCAACCTCGGGCTGCTGCAGCAGGACTCCAACGTCATCTGGGATCTCGCGACGCACGATCTGTCGATCATGGACTTCCTGATCGACGCGCGGCCGGTCGCGGTGTCGGCCAACGGCATCTCCGGCGCCGGCTTCGATCACGAGAACGTCGCGTACGTGACGGTGCACTTCGACGACGGGTTCCTCGCGCACTTCCACGTGAACTGGCTCGCGCCGGTGAAGATGCGGCGGATGCTCATCGGCGGCGCGCAGCGGATGATCGTCTACGACGACACCGACCCGGCGGAGAAGGTGCGTGTGTACGACAAGGGCGTCGACGTGAACGTGGAGGATCGCGAGACGCGGCGGCGCATCCTCGTCTCGTACCGCACGGGCGACATGTACGCGCCCACCTTCGACCGGCGCGAGGCGCTGTCGCTCGTCGCGCAGGAGTTCGCCGACGCGATCGCCGAGCGGCGCGCGCCGCTCACCGACGCCGCCGCAGGGCTGCGCGTCGTCTCGATGCTCGACGCGGCGGAGCGATCGCTGCGCGCCGACGGCAAACGGATCCCGCTGTGAAGTTCCAGAACATCGCGCCCGACGTCAAGCTCGGGAAGGACGTCCGCATCTTCGACTTCGTGAACCTGTACGGCTGCGAGATCGGCGACGAGACGCGCATCGGCGCGTTCGTCGAGATCCAGCGCGGCGCGAAGGTCGGCCGCCGCGTCAAGGTGTCGAGCCACACGTTCATCTGCGAGGGCGTCGAGGTGGAGGATCAGGTCTTCATCGGCCACGGCGTCGTCTTCATCAACGATCCGTACCCGCGCGCGGTCAACGCGGAGGGCGAGCTGCAGACCGAGCGCGACTGGACGGTGGTGCGCACCGTGGTCCGGCGCGGCGCGTCGATCGGATCGGGATCGACGATTCTCTGCGGCGTCGAGGTCGGCGAAGACGCCATCGTCGGCGCCGGCAGCGTCGTCACGCACAGCGTGCCGGCGGGGACGATCGTCGCCGGCAACCCGGCGCGCGTGCTGCGCAAGATCGAGGAACGCGCGTGACGGCGCCGATCGCCGATCGCGTGCTCATCACCGGCGGCGCCGGCTTGATTGGATCGCACATCGCCGATCGGCTCGCGCGGGCGGGCGTCCCGGAGATCGTCGTGCTCGACGACTTCTCGCGCGGACGCGTCGAGAACCTGCGCGGCGCGATGGCGAGCGGGCGCGTGCGGATCGTCGAGGGCGACATCCGGGATCCGCAGACCGTCGCACGCGCGGTGGAGGGCGCCGGCGTCGTCTTTCACCAGGCGGCGATCCGGATCACGCAGTGCGCCGAGCAGCCGCGCCTCGCGAAGGAGGTGCTCGTCGACGGAACGTTCAACGTGCTCGAGGCGGCCGTGAAGGCGCGCGTGCGCAAGGTCGTCGCCGCCTCGTCGGCGTCGGTGTACGGGCTGGCCGAGGCGTTTCCGACCGCGGAATCGCACCATCCGTACGCGAACCGCACGATCTACGGCGCGGCGAAGGCGTTCGACGAAGCGCTGCTGCGCAGCTTCAACGACATGTACGGCCTCGACTACGTCGCGCTGCGCTACTTCAACGTCTACGGTCCGCGCATGGACGTGTTCGGCGCGTATACCGAAGTGCTGATTCGGTGGATGGAAGCGATCGACGCCGGCCGGCCGCCGAAGATTTTCGGCGACGGCACCGACACGATGGACTTCGTGCACGTCGAGGACGTCGCGCGCGCCAACGTGCTCGCCGCGGCGTCGCCGGCAACCGACGCGGTGTTCAACGTCGGCACCGGCGTCGAGACGTCGCTCAACGCGCTCGCCGACACGCTGCTGCGCGTGATGGACTCGTCGCTCCGGCCGGAGTACGCGCCGCCGCGGAAAGTGAACGCCGTCACGCGGCGCCTCGCCTCCACCGAGCTGGCGCGCGAGCGCATCGGCTTCCGCGCCGAGATCGCGCTCGAGGACGGCTTGCGCTCGCTCGTCGCGTGGTGGCGAGCCGAGCGATCGGCGGTCCGCTCGTGAAGACGACAGTCCACGACATCCCGTTCGCGAAGCCGGAGTTCGACGAGGCCGAAGCCCGCGCGGTCGCCGACGTGCTGAAGACCGGCTGGGTGAGCCAGGGGCCCGTGGTCGCGCGCTTCGAAGCGATGTTCGCGGAGCGCGTTGGCGCGCG
>QHWK01000329.1 GCA_003223775.1 Acidobacteriota bacterium | reverse complement strand
CGCGGCCGTTCAGCGCGATCGGCGTGCACTTCAGGCCGGGCGGCGGACGACGGTTCTTCGGCGTCCCTGCCGGCGACCTGCACAACCTGAGCGTCCCGCTCGATGCCGTCTGGGGCCGCTTCGCCGCGGCGGTGAGCGATCGCCTGTGGGAGGCCGGCAGCCTCGATCGCCGGATCCGCGCGCTCGAGGACGCGCTGCAGCAGCAGGCGGACGATCGTGCGACGCTGCCGCCGGCCGTCGAGTTCGCGCTCGACGCGATCACGCGCTCGAAGGGCGGACGGCCGATTGGCGACGTCGTCGATCGAATCGGCATGTCGGCGCGGCGGTTCTCGGACGTCTTTCGCGATCACGTCGGGCTCTCGCCGAAGCTGTTCTGCAGGCTGACGCGATTCACGGCGGCGCTCGCGCGGATCGAGCGCGCGGCGGACGTCGATCTGGCCGATGCGGCGCTCGCGTGCGGCTACTTCGACCAGGCGCATTTCAACCACGACTTCCGGACGTTCTCCGGCGTCACGCCTTCGACCTACGTGCGCCATCACACCTCGCGCACCCACATCGCCGACGTTGTTCAGTAACCCGTCATGGCTGATGGCTGATGGCTGATGGCTGATGGCTGATGGCTGATGGCTGATGGCTGATGGCCATCCAGCCATGACTTCGTACGTCCAGCGGATCGATTCGCTTCGAGTCGATTTGACTGACGTTTTGGAACGAAGTACGCTCGCGCCGTCACCGTGCCCAGAGAGATGCGCAGGCGGGTCGCGGCCGGGTGGGCGGCCGTTCGCTGGCTGGTCGCCGCGGCCGTGGTGTGCGCCGCGCCGCCGGTGTTCGCCCAGGTCGCGGGAGCGCAGCTGACGGGCGCGGTCGTGGATCAGGCACGCGCCGCCGTGCCGGGCGCCGTGGTGACGATCGTCGACAGCGCAACGAATCGAACGCGCGTCGTGACGACGACGAGCGCCGGCATCTACACCGCGCCGGGCCTCGCGCCGGGCGAGTACCGCGTCGAGGTCGCGCTCGCCGGCTTCAAGACGATCAAACGGAGCGGCGTCCGGATCGCGACCGGCGAGACGGCGCGGATCGACTTCGTGCTCGCCATCGGCGACGTCCAGGAGGACGTCACCGTGACGGCCGGCGCGCCGCAGTTGCGCAGCGAACGCGCGAGCCTCGGCGCGTCCGTCGGACACGAGCAGCTGGTGCAGCTGCCGCTGAACGGCCGAGCGTTCATCGCGCTCGCGTCGCTCGCGCCGGGCGTCGCGCTGCCGGCCGGCTCGCTGCTGCCGCGGATCAACGGCGGACGGCCGCGCACCAACGAGTACCTCTTCGACGGCATCTCGGTGCTGCAGCCCGAGCCGGGTCAGGTGGCGTACTTCCCGGTCGTCGACGCCGTCCTTGAATTCAAGATCGAGAGCAACAGCCCGCCGGCCGAGTTCGGCCGCTTCAACGGCGGCGTTGTGAACCTCACGACGAAGAGCGGCACGAACCTGGCGCACGGCACCGGCTTCGAGTTCCTGCGGCACGAGGCGCTCAACGCGCGAAACGTCTTCCAGGCCGCGAACGCGACGACGCCCGAGTACCGCCGCAGCCAGTTCGGCGGCATCGTCGGCGGACCGCTCGTGCACGATCGCACGTTCTTCTTCGCCGACTACCAGGGGCAGCGTCAGACGATCGCCCGCACCGCGGTCTCCACCGTCCCGACGCTGCTGCAGCGGCAGGGACTCTTCACCGAACCGATTGGGGGCCGCACGCCGGCCATCTACGATCCCTCGACGACGAACGGATCGGCGCGCGCGCCGTTCCCCGGCAACACCATCCCCCTCGGCCGCATGGATCCGGTGGCGCTGGCGCTGCTGCAGCGCTATCCGCTCCCGACCTCCGCCGGCACCGCGAACAACTTCAGGCGCACGGCCGCCGAAGGCGACGATCAGGATCAATGGGACGTCCGCATCGATCATCGCGCGTCCTCGGCGGGCGATCTGATCTTCGCCCGGCTCTCGTCGTTCGCCGATCGGTTCGCGCCGGTGACGCCGCTCCCCGACGGCAGCGGCGCGGCGAGCGGCACGCTGGGGCCGCAGGACACGAGCGCGTGGTCGTTCGCGTCGAACTACCAGCACGTGTTCTCGGCCAGCGTGCTGAACGAGCTGCGCGGCGGCGACACGCGCCGCACCGTCGCGCGCACGGCGGCGCAGCTCTCGGCGGCGGCGGGCGCCGCGCTGAGCATCCCCGGCATTCCATCGAGCGCGCAGTTCTCCAACACGCTGCCGACGTTCCTCGTCGGCGGCTATCAGCAGCTCGGATCGCCGCCGAACACCGCCTCGAACTTCACGACGAGCGTCACCGAGATCACCGACGCGCTGACGTGGACGACGGGACGCCACACGCTGAAGGCGGGCCTCGACTGGCGGTGGGAGCGGCTCGACGTGATGCAGCCGCCGTCGCCGACCGGATCGTTCACCTTCAACGCGATCGGCAGCGATCTGCCGGGCGCGTCGACGACCGGCACGCCGCTCGCGAGCTTCCTGCTCGGCCAGGTGCAGAGCTTCTCGATCGATTTGCAGCAGCGGCCGATTCAGGAGCGCGCGCGCGTCCAGGAATACTTCGTCCAGGACGATTTCAAGGCCTCCGATCGCCTGACGCTGAACGCGGGGCTGCGCTATACGCTCAATTTCCCGTCGACGGAGATCAACGGCCAGACCTCGGTCTTCGACCTCGAGACCGAGCGGCTCGAGTATCCGGGCGCGAACCCGGTGCGGCCGCTGAAGAAGAACAACTTCGGCCCTGCGCGGCGCCTCGCTCGAGTGCCCGGTGTGCGGGGAGTTCGTGCTGCACGACGGGCCGCGCGTCGCGCCGATCGCGCCGACGCCGACCGCGGGGCTCGGCCAGGGCGTCTTCGCCGTGGACCGCACGCTCGGATCGGGCTACGTGCAGCAATGGAACGCCTCGGTGCAGCGCGGGCTGACGGCGAACACGACGCTCGAGATCGCCTACGTCGGATCGGCCATCACGCACGTCGGGATCCCCGACAGCAACCTGAATCAGCTGACGGCCGATCAGCTCGCGCTCGGCCCGGCGCTGCTCGAGCGCGTCCCGAATCCGTACTTCGGCGTCATCCCGCGCTCCTCGTCGCTCGGCGATCCGACGCTGCCGATCGCGCAGCTGCTCAAGCCGTACCCCGAGTACACGACGGTGAGCCTGTACCGCAACAACGTCGGCACGACGCGCTACGACGGGCTCGAGGTGAGCGTGCGGCAGCGCTTCGCGCGCGGTCTGTCGTACACGGCCGCCTACACGCGCTCGACGCTCGTCGACGATGCGTCCTCCGTCTTCGACGCGTCGATCCTCACGGGGCCCGTGGCGAACTATCCGATTGCCGACAGCCACGACCGCTCGCGCGAGCGCGACTACTCGACGGGCGACATGCCGCGCGTGTTCGTGTCGTCGCTCGTGTGGGAGCTGCCGGCCGGCGCCGGACGCGCGCACGTGCTCCACGGCGTGAGCGGCGCGCTCGCCAACGGCTGGACGGTGGCGCTGCTCGCCACGCTGCAGTCGGGGACGCCGGTCGCCGTGACGCAGGCGACCAACTTCAACGCGTTCGCTGGCTTCGGCGTACAGCGGCCGAATCTCGTCGGGGATCCGACGCTGCCGGCCGGCGAGCGGACGGCGGGGCGCTGGTTCGACACGGCCGCGTTCACGGCCGCGCCGCAGTTCGCGATCGGCTCGGCGTCGCGCAATCCGGTTCGCGGGCCGTCGTACCGCGACGTGGACCTCGCGCTGATGCGCCGCGTCCCCGTCGGCCGCACGGCGATCGAGCTGCGCGCCGAAGTCTTCAACCTCCTGAACACGCCGCCGCTCGGCGCGCCGGCCGCCGTGCTCGGCGCGGCGAACTTCGGCACGATCACGACCGCGGGCGACCCGCGCGTCGTGCAGCTCGCGGTGAAGTTCGTGTTCTAGTGGCCACTACGTCTCCTCCGGCGGGCGCAGCGATCGAAACGCGCGGAAGAGCAGCAGGTCGTACACGATTTTCAGCACGCCCGCGATATAGAACGGGACGTTCATCAGCGACGGCCGCGAGAACAGCAGCCCGGCGAAGAGCGGGCTGAGCGCGGCGCCCGTCGTGCGCGCGACGCCGGTGATCCCCGACGCCGCGGCCCGCTCCTCCGGCGCGACCACCGCCATCGTGTACGACTGGCGCGTCGGCACGTCCATCTGGCTGATGCTGAAGCGCAGCAGCAGCATGAGCGTCGCGAGCGGAAGCGTCGGCATCAGCGGAATCAGCATCAGCAGCACGTTCGACGGCAGGTGCGTCGCGACCATCGTGTTGACGAGCCCGATCCGGTTCGCCAGCCGCGACGCGACGAGCGCCGAGAGGCCCGCGAACACGTTGGCCGCGAAGAACAGCGTGCCGAGTGTCCGCGGATCGACGCCGTACCGCAGGTAGAACCAGTACGCCGCGAAGCTCTGGACGACGAAGCCGCCGCCGAAGGAATCGATCGCGAAGAGGGCGGAGAGCTTCAGCACGACGCCGCGCGACCGGTCGAGCCCCGAGAGCCTCGCGACCATCGGCCGAACGCCGGAGGCTCGCGCCGCCGGACCGATTTCCACCGCCGGGGACGCCGAGCGAAAGATCGCGGCGAGCACCACGCCGAGTCCGGCGTACGCGACGACGACCGCGCGGTAACTCTCGACCGGCGCCCACGTCGTCTGCAGCGCGTGCGTCGCGAAGCCGGCGGCCAGCGCGCCCAGCGCCGTCGCAAACGCGCCGGTGAGCGTGTACCACGCGAACACATCCGTCCGCGAACGGCCGGGCACGACTTGCGACAGCGCCGCCTGCTCGATCGGCAGAAACGGACCGACCTCCTGGCCGCTCGGGCTGACGACGCCGATCGTGCCGGCGACGACGAGCAGCCACATCCGGTCGGTGAACGCGAAGGCGACGCCGGCCCCGGCCATCAGCGCGGCGCCGACGACGAGCATCCGGCGGCGGCCGATGCGATCGGCCTGCGTCGTCAGGTACAGCGACACGAGTGTGTCGCCGAGGAGCGTGGCCGTGAGCAGCAGGCCGGTATCGGACTCCGAGAGGCCGAGGCCCACCAGATACAGCACGAGCACGACCGACAGTGCGCCGTACGCGAAGAGCCGGATGAAGCGCGTGGCGAAGAGCAGCCGCGCGTCGGAGGAGAGGGGCAGCGGCGTGGCCTACGCCCTGCGCCCGGCGAGCAGCGCGAGCTCGCGCCACTTCCAGTGGCAGTCGACGTCCGCCAGGCCGATCTCACGCAGCCACGCGAGCTGCGTGTGCACGTCGAGCAGCTTGTTCTCCGGATCTTCTTCGGCCGGCGTGAAGCCGATCGCGTGGAGAAAGGCGTCGTGCAGCGCGCTCGTCGGCGAGGCGACGTGCTCGAGATTGAGGAAGACGGCGCCCGGCGCGAGCGCCGCAAAGACTTCTTCGTACAGCGCGCGCTTGCGCGCGTGCGGCAGGTGGTGAATCGCGAAGCTGGAGACGACCGCGTCGAACGAGCCGAGCGCCGGGAGCGCGCGCTCGAGATCGTGCGCGACGACCGCGACCGCGCTGTCGCCCGCAAACCGCGCGCGCAGCCGCTCGAGCATCGTCGGCGAGAAGTCGAGCGCGACGGCGGCGATGCGCGGGCGCGCGAGGCGCACGAGCGTGAGCAGCCGGCCGTCGCCGCTGCCGAGATCGAGCACGCGCGACACGTCGGCGGGGAGGTGCTCGAGCAGCGCGGCCTCGCCCTCGGCGCGATGCGGGAGGGCATCGGCGCGCGCGAGATACGCCAGCGCGTGCTCGGACGAGCGCCAGCTGCTCTCGGCGGCGTGGGTTTCCGTCACGAGACGATTGTCGGCGCCCGCGGGGCCGAAAATCAAAGTGATAATTCCGCAGACATCATAAGCACCGATGATTGTCTCTCGGCGGCGCGCGCGCGCTATCGTACAGATCGCTGAACGTGATGAACGGTCGAGGCGATATGCGACCACGAACGCTGACGATTCCCGCGATCGCGCTTGCAGCCGCGTGCGGCGCGTGCGGCGCGAAGATCCCGACGGCCTCGGGCGTTGCGCCCGGCACGCCGTACGTGTCGTGGATCATCATGCACGGCGACCGCGACAACCCCGATCGCGAGTTCGCCTGCCAGTCCGACGCGCGCGCGTCCTGCGTCGTCCCCGTCAGCCGCGCGGACGCGCAGGTCTTCTCACACGTGTATCTCTACTATCACGGCGCCGGCGTCGAGACGAAGTACACCGGCTCGGTGCAGATCGGCTTCTTTCAAGGCGCCGCCGAATCGCACGACATGAAG
>QHWK01000328.1 GCA_003223775.1 Acidobacteriota bacterium | reverse complement strand
GATGCCGCCGGCGAGGAACAGCCAGACGACGATGTACGCGGCGGCGGGCGCGACGACGACTGCCGGCCGCGCCGCGGCGTCGGCAAACGCGCTCAGATTGTCGAGCACCGCGCCGAAGCCGATGATCGTCGGCCGGAACGTGACGCCGACGCCCGATGCCTGCGCCGCGAATTCCTGCATCCACTCGTAGTCGGCGCCGCGGAGCGCGGCCTCGCCGGCCAGGCTGCGGCCGAGATGATCTGCCAGCATCCCGCGCATCACGACCGCGAGCGGCAGCGAGATCGACAGCGTCAGCACCCACACGCCCGCGACGAGCGCCGGCGCGCGGGCGACGCGCCGAAATCCGTCGATGGCCGCGCCGAACGCGCTCATACGAGCGCCGCCCAGGACAGCAGCGCGTCCTGCAGCCAGAGCATCCACGCCAGCGACCATTTCGTCGCCGCGCGCGGCCCCTTCGGCTCGAGCGTCATCGAGTTGTTCGTGTAGTCGACGTCGAGCAGCAGCACGCGATCCGGATCGACCTGCGCCGAGACGGCCTGGACGGGCCGGTTGTAGACGTACGCCTTCCAGCGGTCGTCGTCGTTCCAGCGCTCGAGCTCCATCGCGCGGCTGCCGTTGCTGAAGTCGACGACCACCTTGACGAAGTCCGGCCATCGCGCTTCGCCGTTGCGCCGCACGACGACGGTCGTGCGGTAGTTGCTGCCCTCGCGCACGCTCTTGAGATCCTCGATCGCGTAGTCGAAGACGTCGGAGCTCCGGTAGACCTGATCGAAGAACGGCGTGAGATCGCGGCGCGCCGTCTCGTTGGCGACGGCGAAGAAGTCCTGCGGCTTCGGGTGCTTGAACTGCCACCGCGCGAACTGCGCCGCCATGATCCGCTGCAGCGTCGGCCAGCCGAGCCACCGCTCCATCGTGTTCAACCACAGCGCCGTCTTGTTGTAGGTGATGCTCCCGCCGGTGGCGGGGAAGTAGCGGAACGACGGCGTCGACTGCGCGTCGCTCTTCGCGTCGTGCCGGTAGCCGGCGAGCCGATTGCCCTGCGTCTCGCGATCGAGCACGACGTCCTTGAACACCCACGGCACGAAGCCGCCGAAGTAGCGCAGCGCGAGAACGTTCGGATCGTAGACCTGCGCGATCGCGCGCGCCGTCGAGAATGTATTGAACCCCTCGTCCATCCACGCGTCCTCGAACTCGTTGTTGCCGACGATGCCGTACCAGAACTGATGTCCGGCCTCGTGCACGGTGACGCCCTCCGGTGTGGTCACGCGCGCCGGCGCGAGCCAGCGCGTGCCGGCGGTGAAGAGCGTCGGGTATTCCATGCCGCCGGCGCCGCTCTGAAACGCGGGATCGACGATCGTGATGTGCTCGTAGGGATACGGCCCGTACCACTCGCCGTAGTACTTCAGCGTCGTGCGCGTCGCGTCGAAATGGCGCTCCGCCTGGCCCTCGTGCTCCGGCTGCAGGAGCAGTCGCATCTCGACGGGCGGCAGCGTCGCGTGCTCGAAGCGCGCGCGGCGCTCGAGGTAATCGGGGCTCGTCGTCCAGGCGAAGTCGTGCACGTCCTCCTGATAGAAGCGATGGACCGCTTCGCGCCCCGCGTCGCGCCGATCGCGCTCGACGCCGGTCGCGCCGACGATCCAGCCCGACGGCACCGTGAGCGACACGTCGTAGATTCCGTAGTCGGAGAAGAACTCGGTGCCGGAGTGGAACTGATGGCAGTTCCAGCCGTCGTCCTGCAGGACGCCGAGCTTGGGGAACCACTGCGCGATGAAGAAGAAGTTCCCGACGGCGCCGGTCCGCGCGAACGTGCGCGGCACGTGCGCGCTCCACGCGACGCGGATCTCGGCGGTCGCGCCCGGCGCAATCGGCGCGGCGAGCGGCACCAGCATCACCGTCTCGTCTTCCGCGTTGTCGTCGTCGGGCGCGATGAAGCGGCGCGACGCCGTGCGATCGACGCCGCCGACCGCGATCGAGCCGACGTCGATGCGCGCCCACTCGTTCGGCAGCCGCGTCGGGTCGTCGCCGAAGCCGGCGAGCGCGCTCTCGCGCATGAAGGTGGAGCGCGTGTTCTTCCAGGCGTTCCAGTAGAGATGCAGCTGCAGATCCTGCGCGGGCTTCGACGTGATGTTGCGCCAGGTGATGACTTCCGAGCCGGTGATCGTGCGCGACGAGGGATCGAGCCGCGCGGTAATCGTGTAGCTCGCGTTGCGCGGCGACCGCGGCGGATCGAGCGCGCCGGTCGCCGAGGGTTGGGCGATCGCGCTGGCGGCCGCGATCACGACGAGCGCGATGGCAAGGAGAGCATCCCGCATGCGCGGGATGCTATCACCGTCAGGCCGGCGCCCACACCGCGAGACCGGCCGCGCGCGCGGCGGCGGCAAGGCGCTTGTCGTAGACAACGATGCCGGCGAGGTCGGGTTCGAGCGAGAGTCGTCGACTGAGACGAAGTCCACGCGCTCGAGGATTTCCCGCGCGCCCCGAGCGACGAGCGGATCCTCGACCCGCCTCGCGAGGCGCATGACTTCGACGCGGGCGAGCACGCTCGACGTCCGTCGCGGCCATCCGCGGAGGAACTCCTCGAGCGCTTCGGTCTCGTCCTCCACGTAGACGAGTTTAAGGATTGCCGACGAATCCAGGTAGATTGACCGGTCGCTCACAACCGGTCGGCGCGCTCTTCGTCGAGCATTTCGGACGTCGGCCGCGGCGGACGAATCTTCGGCCGCTTCAGCGCGAGGAGATCGCCCGTCGCGCGGATCAGCCGGCCTTCGGCTTCGAGCCGGTCGAGGATCGAGGTGTGCTTCGGCAGCGGCGCGAGGATCGCGACGGCGCGCCCGCGATCGGTGACCTCGAGCGTTTCCCCCCGGATCACGCGCCGGAGATAGACGCTGAGATTCTGCCGCAGCTCGCGGACGCCGACTTCCTTCTTCGGTTCCTTCTTCGGCCTCATGTAGCACATTGTAGCACATGCGGTTCCGTCACTCGGGGACGAAGGCGACCGAGACGAGCGCGTCGGCGGGCGCGCGATCGAGCGGCGCGCCGAGCGATCCGCGGTCGATCGCGTGCGCGCGGTAGCCGAGGGCGCGCATCTCGCCGAGGAACGCGTCCGCGGTGGTTCCGCTCGCGCGATCGAGCTGCGTGGGGTGCAGCTCCGAGAGAATCGTCGGTCGATCCTCTTTCAACACGCGCGCGGCGCCGCGGACGACGAGCGGCTCCGCGCCCTCGACGTCCATCTTCACCAGCCGCACCGGGCGGCGGAGATCGAGCGCGTCGATCGACACGACGGGTACCTCGCGCGTCAGGTTGCCGGCCAGCGGCACTGTACCCGTTCGCAGCAGATAGGCGCCGCCCGAATTGAGCGTCTCGACCGGAAAGGTCAGCGTCGCGGCGCCGGCGGCCGCGCCGACGGCCGCGCGCCGGAAGACGACGCGATCGCCGAAGCGGTTCTCCGCGATCGATCGCTCGAGCAGATCGGCGTTCGCCTCGAACGGTTCGAACGCGTACACGCGTCCGCGCGATCCGACGGCGTCCGCCATCTGCATGGTGAAGAAGCCGATGTGCGCGCCGACGTCGATCGCCACGTCGCCCGGCTCGAGCGCGCGCCGTACGAAGGCGATCTCGTCTCGCTCGTAACCGCCGCGCAGGATGTTGAGGCCGATCACGTGGTCCGACAGATCGAGGAACAGACGCACGCCCGGCGCGATCTCCTTGATCACGACGGTCGAATCGTTCGTGCGCGCGAAGTCCGGGTTCTTGTCGCGGAATTCCGCGGAGGTCATCAGATGCCGCCGGAGTTCGCTCGTGTCGCGTGAGCCTGCCAGCTTCGGTCCGATCACGTCCTCGTTTTCCGGATCTCGGTCAAGCAGCAGGCGGTACGCCCACACGACGTGCTCGCGGGTGAGTCCGCCCGGGTGGTCGGGCGCCATCGCCCGTGAGTATAATCCGCAGGTTATGCCCGACATTAAGGTGATGCACTACGGGCTCGGCCCGATTGGCGCCGCCATCGTCAAGCAGGTGGCGGCGCGTCCCGGCTTCAAGATCGTCGGCGCCATCGACATCGATCCCGCGAAGGTCGGCCGCGACGTCGGCGACGTCGTCGGCCTGCCGCGCCGCGTCGGCGCGAAGGTCTCCGACGATGCCGCGAAGGCGCTGAAGTCGGCGAAGCCCGACATCGTCGTCCTCTGCACGAGCTCGTCGATCAAGAAGGTGATGCCGCAGATCGAGACGGTGTTGAACGCGAAGACGCCGATTGTGTCGACGACCGAAGAGCTCGCGTACCCCGGCTACACGCACATCCGCCTGGCGCGGCAGATTCACGCGCTCGCGAAGAAGAAGAAGGTGGCGGTGCTCGGCACCGGCGTAAATCCCGGCTTCGCGATGGACACGCTGCCGATCGCGCTCACCGCCGTCTGCGAGCGCGTCGACCGCGTCGTGGTCAACCGCGTGCAGGACGCGCGGATTCGGCGGTTGCCGTTCCAGCAGAAGATTGGCGCCGGCCTCACCACCGAGCAGTTCCAGAAGAAGGTGGACGACGGGAGCGTGCGCCACGTCGGGCTCACCGAGTCGATCGCGATGATCGCGGACGCGCTCGGCTGGACGCTCGATCGCATCACCGACGACATCCAGCCGAAGCTGGCGAGCGTCACCATCTGGAGGCGTACCTCGGATCGCCGGAGACGTACGATTCGCTGGACATCGAGGGATCGCCGAACCTGTCGATGCGCATCAACGGCGGGATCCACGGGGACGTCGCGACGGCGTCGATCGTCGTCAATTCGATCCCGAAGGTGCTCGAGGCGGCGCCCGGCCTCCATACGATGCGCGACCTGCCGCTGCCGTCGTTCTTCGCGGGGCGGTAGCAATTTCAGGCGTAGGGCGGCCCTTTCAGGGCCGCCGAGGCGAGGCTGAAAGCCTCGCCCTACACTCGGGATCGTCGTTGTGGCGCACACCGGCAAACTTTTGGTCGGGGATCTCCGTCCAACCATTCCGGTAGATGATCTAGTGGAGTATCATCGTCCAGCCATGCCGAAACGCGGAAATCAGCCGATTCAGGGCGAAATGCTCCAGGGGACGCTCGACCTGTTGATTCTGAAGACGCTGGGCGTCGGGCCGGCCCACGGCCACACGATCGCCTACGCGATCGAGCGCCAGTCCGAGGACGTCCTCCAGGTGGAGCACGGCTCGCTCTACCCGGCGCTCCATCGCCTCGAGGATCGCGGGTGGATTTCGTCGTTCTGGGGGACGTCCGAGAACAACCGGCGCGCCCGTTACTACCGCCTGACGCCGCTTGGCCGCAAGCAGCTCGCCGCGCAGACCACGCGGTGGGACGAGATCGTCCGCGCGGTGAACCGCATTCTGAGACCGGCGTGAGCCTGAAGAAATTCTTCCGCCGCAGCGCGTGGGACGACGAACGGTCGCGCGAGCTCGACGCGTACGTCGCGATCGAGACCGACGAGAACATCGCGCGCGGCATGTCCCCCGCCGACGCGCGCGACGCGGCGCGGCGCAAGCTCGGGAACGCGACCCTGGTCCGCGAGGAGATCTATCAGATGAACACGGTGACGATCGTCGACGCCGCCTGGCGCGACGTGAAATACGGCGCGCGCCTGCTGCGCCTCAACCCCGGCTTCGCGCTCGTCGCGATCCTCTCGCTCGCGCTCGGCATCGGCGCCAACACCGCGATCTTCCAGCTGCTCGACGCCGTCCGCATCCGCACGCTGCCGGTGAAGAGCCCCGAGGAGCTCGTCGAGATCCGCATCGCGGCGCCGGTCGGCGGGCGCACCGGACAGTTCTCCGGCCGCACGCCGAGCCTCACCAACCCGCTGTGGGAGCAGATGCGCGATCGCCAGCAGGTCTTCTCGGACGTCTTCGCCTGGAGCGGCGCCGGCTTCGATCTCACGACGAGCGGCGAGGCGCGGACGGCGCAGGGCCTCTGGGTGAGCGGCGACTTCTTCAAGGGGCTCGGCGTGTCCGCGCTTCTCGGCCGGACGATCGCCGCAGCCGACGATCGGCGCGGCTGCCAGGCGCCGCCGGCGGTGCTCGGCTACGGCTTCTGGCAGCGCGAGTACGGCGGCGACGCGTCGGTCGTCGGCCGATCGATCACGCTCGACGGCCACTCCTTCGACATCGTCGGCGTCGCGCCGGCGAGTTTCTTCGGCGTGGAGGTCGGGCGCGCGTTCGACGTCGCCGTTCCGCTGTGCGCGGAGCCGTTCTCGCGCGGCGCGCGGACGGCGCTCGACAAGAAGGACGTCTGGTTTCTCGGCGCGATGGGGCGGCTGAAGCCGGGCGTGTCGATGGAGCAGGCGCGCGCGCAGCTCGCGGCGGTCTCGGCGTCGACCTTCCAGGAGACGCTGCCGGCGTACCGGCCGCAGGACGCGAAGCACTATCTCGAGTTCAAGCTCGGCGCGTACCCGGCGGGCACCGGCATCTCGCAGCTCCGGCGCCAGTACGAATCGCCGCTCTGGCTGCTGCTGGCGACGACCGGCCTCGTGCTGCTGATCGCGTGCGCGAACCTGGCGAACCTGATGCTGGCGCGCGCGACCGCGCGCGAGCGCGAGATCGCCGTCCGGCTCGCGATCGGCGCGTCGCGCGGCCGCATCGTTCGGCAGCTCGTCGCCGAGAGCCTGCTGATCGCGGCGATCGGCGCCGCCGCCGGCGCGATGCTGGCGCAGTCGCTCAGCCGCTTCCTCGTGGACTTCCTCACGACGAGCAACAACCGCGTCTTCGTCGCGCTGACGCTCGACTGGCGGATCTTCGCGTTCACCGCGGCGCTCGGCGTGCTGACGTGCGTCGTCTTCGGGCTCGTGCCGGCCATTCGCGCGACGGGCGCGGCGCCGGGCGCCGCGATGAAAGCGGGGAGCCGCGGCGCCACCGACACGAAAGAGCGCTTCGGCATGCGGCGCGCGCTCGTCGTCGCGCAGGTGGCGCTGTCGCTCGTGCTCGTCGTCGGCGCCGTGCTGTTCGTCCGCAGCCTCCGCAACCTGATGACGCTCGATGCCGGGTTCCAGCAGGAAGGCATCCTCGTCGTCAACATGGATCTGCGCCGTACGGGCATTCCCGAGGAGCGGCGCAGCGCCGTGTTCGCGGAGATCACGTCGCGCGTGGCGGCGCTGCCCGGCGTCGCGTCCGCGGCGCAGGCGTTCATCGTGCCGGTGAGCGGCAGCGGCTGGAACAACAACATCGTGATCGACGGGAAGAAGTACACCGAGAACGTGAACTTCAACAGCGTGAGCCCCGGCTACTTCCGGACGATGGGCACGCCGGTGCTCGCGGGCCGCGATTTCGACGAGCGTGACGCGCCGGGGGCGGACAAGACGGCGATCGTCACCCAGCTGTTCGCGCGGAAATTCTTTCCCGGCGCCGCTCCCCTCGGCCGGACGTTCCAGATCGACGAGGCGCCGGGCCGTCCGCAGCCGCTCTATCGCATTGTCGGCATCGTGAAGGACACGAAGTACACCGATTTGCGGGAAGAGATGACGCCGCTCGTGTTCTTCGACGCGGCGCAGGAGGAGAAGCCGGATCCGTTCCTGCAGGTCGTGCTGCGATCGAGCGCGCCGCTGACGTCGATCACGCCGAGCGTGACCGCGGCGCTCGGCGAGGTGAACCGCAACATCATCGTGCAGTTCCAGACGCTGCCGTCGATGGTGCGCGACTCGCTGTTGCGCGAGCGGCTGATGGCGACGCTCTCCGGGTTCTTCGGGGCGCTCGCCGCGCTGATCGCGACGATCGGCCTCTACGGCGTGATGTCGTACACGGTGGCGCGGCGGCGCAACGAGATCGGGATTCGTATGGCGCTCGGCGCCGATCGCCGCGACGTCGTTCGCTTGGTGATGGGCGAGGCGGGCGCGCTGCTCGTCGCCGGCGTGATCGTCGGCACCGCCCTGGCGATCGCCGCCGCGCGGACGGCGGCGACGCTGCTGTTCGGCCTCCACCCGGGCGATCCGGCGACGCTCGCGATCGCCGCCGGGGGCCTCGGCGCGATCGCGATGCTCGCGAGCTACGTGCCGGCGCTGCGCGCCGCGCGGCTCGAGCCGACCGAGGCGCTGCGCGAAGAGTAGGCGTTACGATACGGTGTGCGCAGCGCGACGGCGCGGACGATGGTCGCGATTGCCGCCGTGATGGGGATCGCGTCGGCGTCGACGTCTCTGGACGACGCGCGGTCGATCGTCGCCGACCGCGCGGCGAAGCTGACGCGCGACTCGGCGTGGAAATCGGCCGGCGTCGTGCGCCTGCAGTTCCGCACGTGGCATCCGCAGGGGCTCGTCAAGCGCTCGGCGAGGGCGCCGTCTATCACCCCGGCGGCATCGATTACGACGGCCGCGACATCTGGGTTCCGGTGGCCGAATATCGGCCGGACAGCCGGTCGATCGTCTACCGCGTCGATCCGCAGTCGATGAAAGCGGCCGAAGTATTCCGGTTCGCCGATCACATCGGCGCGATCGTCCACGATACCCACGACCGCACGCTGCACGGCGTGAGCTGGGGCTCGCGCCGCTTCTATCGATGGAGCGACGAGAACCCGCGCGCGGCGCCGACCTCGACGCTCAACCCGTCGCACTACATCGACTATCAGGACTGCAAGTACGCCGGCGCGCACCGCATGCTGTGCAGCGGCGTGGCGGAGATGCGGGACGCCGCGCAGCAGGCGCTCGTCCGCCTCGGCGGCATCGATCTGATCGATCTCGCCGTGGCGCGGCCGATCCATCAAGTGCCAGTGCCGCTCTGGACCAAGGGCGGGCTGCCGATGACGCAGAACCCCATGTGGCTCGAGCCGACGGCCACCGGATTGCGTGGCTACTTCATCCCGGAGGACGATGTCTCGACGCTATATATGTACGACGTGGAGGTGAGGTAGCGACGGCCTTTCAGGCCGTCCCGGCCGTGCCGTGAACGTGCTCGCGAAATGTCCGAAGTGCGACGCCGGTCTGCCGATTGACGCCGCGGACGCGCCGGACGCGATCAAGTGCGGCCGCTGCGGCCGGACGATCGCGCTGCACGTCACGCCGGCGCTGCGCGAAGATCGCGCGGTCGATCGCTGCCCGGTGTGCGACGGCGCCGATTTCTACATCCGCAAGGATTTCGATCCGAAGGTCGGCCTCGCCGTCGTCATCGTCGGCGCCCTGATCAGCGGCGGCTTCTACTGGTTCGGCCGCGATCTGATCGCGTACGGCATCCTCGCGTCCGCGGCGTTGATCGATCTGGTCGTGTACGGGCGGCTGAAGGACGTCACCGTCTGCTACCGCTGCCACTCGGAATTCCGCGGCAGCTACGCGCGCGCCGCGCCCGCCTTCGACCTGCACACGGCCGACCTCCTGGAGGTGGAGTACGAGCGCCGCATCGGCCGCCGCTGAACGCTGCTAGAACAGCGTCACGGTGACGATGGCGCCCTCCTCGACGACGCTCTGATCCGCCGGGATCTCGATGTAGCCGTCGGCGCGCGAGAGGCTCGTGATGTCGCCGGACCCCTTGAAGGCCGGCTGCGCGACGCCGTCCTTCAGCGCCACCGTGTAGAACTGATGCCGGTTGACGGCGGACGCGATGCGCCGGCCGAGCCTCACGCGCACGGTCCGCGGCGCATGCGGCGGCAGCCGCGCGAGCGCGCGAAGAAACGGGACGAGCAGGATGTAGGCGTTCGACAGGCACGACGTCGGGTTCCCCGGCATGCCGAAGAACGGCGTGCCGCCGACCATCGCGAACGCCGTCGGTTTGCCCGGGCGCACGGCGATGCCGTGAAAGATCATCTCGCCGCGCGCGGCAATCGCGTCGACGACGAGATCGCGTTCGCCGACCGAGCTGCCGCCCGAGAAGACGATCAGATCCGCGGCGGCGCAGGCGTCGAGCGCGGCGACGAGCGCAGGGACGGTGTCCTCGGCCGCGCGGCGCGATTCGGGCGCGCCGCCGTGCGCCGTCGCAATCGCGGCGAGCGTGAAGCGGTTGACGTCGTAGATGTGCCCCGGCGGCAGCGGCTCGCCGGGCTCGATCACCTCGTTGCCCGTCGAGAGGATCGCGACGCGCGGCTTCGCGAACACCGACGCGTCGGCGCAGCCGACGGCGGCGAGCGCGCCGACCCGGCTCGCCGTCAGCAGGTCGCCGCCGTCGATCACGCGATCGCCGGCGGCGATGTCGCCGCCGCGGCGGCCGACGTTCTGTCCCGCGTGCGCCTCCGCGAAGATCTCCACCTCGCGGTCGTTCGGCCGGCCGCTCTCCTCGACCATCACCACCGCATCGGCGCCCGCCGGCAGCGGCGCGCCGGTGGCGATCTCGGCGCACGCGCCGGCCACGACCGTTTCCGTCGAGAGCCGTCCGGTATAAATCCGATCGAGCAGCCGCAGCCGCGCGGGCGCGTCCCGCGAGGCGCCGCGCGTATCGGCCGCGACGACCGCGTAGCCGTCCATCGCGGAGCGCGCGAACGGCGGCACGTCGATCGGCGACACGACGTCGGCGGCGGCTATGCGTCCCGCCGCCTCGTCGAGGCGCACACGCTCGACCCGTGCGATCGGCCGCACCGCGGCGTCGAGCCGGCGGCGCGCTTCTTCGAGCGAAATCGTCGACGCGAACGGTCTCATGGGAGTGCTGGACGCGCGCCGCGCGCTACTTCGACGCCTGCTCGACGAGGTGGCCGAGCTCCGGGATGATCAGCCGCTCCATGGCGAGCCGCACCGCCGCTTCCGATCCCGGCAGCGCGATGACGATGCGGCCCGCGGCGAGGCCGGCGCACGCGCGGCTCATCATCGCCGCCGATCCGATCTGCTGGAAGCTGAGCATGCGAAAGAGCTCGCCGAATCCGTCGAGGCGTTTGTTCAGCAGGCCCGCGATCGCTTCGTACGTGCTGTCGCGCGACGTGATGCCGGTGCCGCCCGTCGTGATGATCACCTGCACGCCGCCGGTGGCGAGCTGCCGCTCGATGATGCCGCGCACGGCGTCGGGTTCGTCCCGCACGATCGTGCGGCCGGCGACCTCGTGTCCCGCGGCCGCCAGCAGATCCGCGA
>QHWK01000327.1 GCA_003223775.1 Acidobacteriota bacterium | reverse complement strand
GCGCTTTCGCGACCGCGGCGAACACCTTGCGCGCGTCGTCGGTGAGCACGCCGCCCTGCTGGCCGATCTCGCCGAAGGCGCCGAGCCGCTGCTCGCGCGCGTCGCGCACCAGATCGTCGGCGATCTGATCGGCGCTTTTCGCCGCGATGTCCGGCGGATAGTTGCGCTGCATGTAGAAGCCGCCGCTCGCGACGACGAGCACTCCCGAGTCCGCGGCGATGCGCTTCAGCGCCCCGAGATCGCGATCCATGTCCGGATGTCCGCCGTCGACGATGCAGCCGACGCCGTCGCGGCCGGCCGCCGTCGTCTCCTCGATCATCAGATCGACGTCGTCGGTGAAGCTCGCGGGCACCGGCCGTCCGGCTTTTTCCGCGAGCGCCTTCGTCAGCGGATAGCGGATCGACAGGTGCTCATGAAAGAGCACCGCCCCCTTGACCGACGCCGGATCGACGTCCCTGGTCAGAGTCCGAATCACCGCGCCGGACTCGAAGCCGGCGGTCGATTGGCCGGCCGTGCGGGCCTCCCCGAACGCGAAGGATCTCGCGCCAAACGACGAAGCGCCGGCGCCGAGGATCCCGAGCATCTGCCGTCGAGTCAGTCCCATGGCCGCGTATTCTACCCACAGGTGAACCGAACGCCGCCTCGCGGCGTCCTGCCTGATGACGCGGCAATGAACGACGATGTGGCACAGCTGGCTGGCGCATTTGTGACGTCGGATCGAACAGCCGACGAAACGTTCGAAGCGCGGCTGGCGGATTCCTCGCGGCTCGCCTTTCGCGTCGCCTACAGCGTGCTGCGGCAGCGGCAAGACGCCGAGGACGTTGCGCAGGATGCGCTCGTGAAGGCGTACCGCCACTTCGACCGGCTCCGCGATCGCGATCGGTTTCGCGCCTGGCTCGTGCGGACGACGTGGCGGCTCGCCCTCGATCGCCGGCGCGGCAATCGGCGCCGCGACGCGCGCGAGCGGAGCGAGACCGCGGCCCTCTTCGGCGCCGCCGACGAGCCGGGATCGCCGCGCAACGAGGCGGTTGACGCTCTCGTCGCCCGCGAGCGCGCCGCGCACTTGTGGCAGGCGATCGACGCGCTTCCCGAGAAGCTGCGCGTCGTCGTCGTGCTGGCGAACATCGAGGGACACGACGTCGGCGACGTTGCGCGTCTGCTGACGCTGCCGGAAGGCACGGTGAAGTCGCGGCTGTTTCTGGCGCGGCGGCGGTTGAAGGAGCACCTGCAATGGATGCAGAACGACGCGGCGGCGAGATGACCGACCAGGCGCTCGACCGCGAGCTGCAGTCGATTCTCGCCGTGGATCCCTCGCCCGAGTTCGTCGCGCGCGTGCGCACGCGCATCGCGAGCGAGCCGCAGCGATCCGCGGCGTGGTCGATGTGGATGTTCGCGGCGGCCGCCGCGGCCGTCGTCGCGATCGCCGTCGTCGTGTCGCGCGGCGTTCCGCGCGAAGGCGCGGCCGCATCGAAGCCGCTCGCATCGCGAGTGCTGACGCCGATGGCGTTCGTCGTCTCCGACATCAACCGCAGGCCCATGCTTTCACATGCGCTGCCTGGTCCGTCGCCGCGGGCCGCGTCGCTCGCCGCGACAGCGATGCCTCAGCGCGCGCCCGACGAGATCCTCGTCGATCCGCGAGAGGCCGCGGCGATCCGCGCGCTCATCAGGCGAGTGCGCACCGGCGGCATCGATCTCGCGCCGGTGCTGAACGCCTCGACGCCGACCGCGATGGAGCTCGCGCCGGTCGTCGAGATCACGATTCTCGACATCGCCATCGATCCCATCGCGCCCGCGCCGGGCGCAGAAGGAGTACGGCAGTGACCAAGCCGATGCAGACGCTCGCGCTCGTGTTGACGATCGCACTCGCCGCGCCGCTCGCGGCGGCTGCGCAGGAGAAGGAGAAGCCGGCGCCTGCGCCGAAGGCGTCGAACGCGCCGCCGCCGGTCATGCCGCTCAAGTTGCAGATCACGATCTCGCGCTACCAGGGCGAGAAGAAGATCAGCAGCATGCCGTACTCGCTGAGCATGAATGCCGGCGCGCAGCCGCCGAACAACTTCGCAAACCTGCGCATGGGCACGAAGATTCCGGTGATGATGGTGTCGGCCGTCGACGCCAAGCTGCCCGACGGCAAGCCGATCCCGCAGGTGGGCCCGATTCAGTATCAGGACGTCGGCACGAACATCGACTGCCGCGCGACGGCGCTCGACGACGGACGGTATCTGCTCTCGATTACCGTCGACGATTCCTCGGTGTACCCCGACGAGCAGGTGCCCGGCGGCTCGAAAGGCAATCCCGCGTTTCGATCGTTCCGCGCGAGCAACACGCTGGTGGTGCGCAACGGCGAGACCGGCCAGTTCACGACGGCCGCCGACAAGGTGACGGGAGAGCTGGTGAAGGTGGACGTGACGCTGACCGTCATCAAGTAGGGCGACCCTTTTAGGGTCGCCCTACATCACCTCGAACAGCCCGGCGGCGCCCATCCCGCCGCCGATGCACATCGTGACGACGACCTTCCTGGCGTGCCGGCGGCGCCCTTCGATCAGCGCGTGCGCGACCAGACGCTGGCCCGACATGCCGTACGGGTGGCCGAGCGCGATCGCGCCCCCGTTCACGTTCAACCGGTCGTCGGGGATGCCGAGGCGATCGCGGCAGTAAATCACCTGCACCGCGAACGCTTCGTTCAGCTCCCAGAGATCGACGTCCTCGATCTTCGTTCCGGTCCGCTCGAGCAGCTTCGGCACCGCGAACACCGGGCCGATGCCCATCTCCGCCGGCTCGCAGCCGGCGACCGCGAATCCGCGGAACACGCCAAGCGGCTTGAGGTTTTTTTTCGCGGCGGCCGTCTCGCTCATCACGACGCAGACGCCCGCGCCGTCGGAGAACTGGCTCGCGTTGCCGGCGTTGACGACGCCGCCTTCGAGCGCCGGCTTGATCTTCGAGACGCCTTCGTAGGTGGTGTCCGTGCGGATGCCTTCGTCCTGCGAAACCGTCACCTCTTTCGTCGACTCGGCGCCCGTCGCCTTGTCGACGACCTTCATCGTCGTCTGCATCGAGACGATCTCGTCGTTGAACTTGCCGGCCGCCCGCGCGGCGGCGGCGCGCTGCTGGCTGCGGACGCCGTACTCGTCCTGCCGCTCGCGCGAGATGTTGTACTTCCGCGCGACGTACTCCGCCGTCTGCAGCATCGGCCAGTACAGCTCGGGCTTGTTCGCGTCGATCCACGCCTCGTTGAGCATGTGCGTGTTCATCTCGTTCTGCACGCACGAGATCGATTCGACGCCGCCGGCGGCGTAAATCTCGCCCTCGCCGGTCATGATGCGCTGCGACGCGATGGCGATCGTCTGCAGGCCGGAGGAGCAGAAGCGGTTGACGGTCATGCCGGCGGTGGAGACCGGACAACCGGCGCGAATGGCGATCTGCCGCGCGATGTTGCGGCCCGTCGCGCCCTCCGGGTTCGCGCAGCCCATGATCACGTCCTCGATCTCGGCGGGCGCGAGGCCGGCGCGCTCGATCGCGCAGCGCAGCGCGCGCGCGCCCATCGTCGCGCCGTGGGTCATGTTGAGCGCGCCGCGCCAGCTTTTGCAGAGCGGCGTGCGCGCGGCGGAGACGATCACCGCATCAGGCATCCCGCCACTGTAACAGCGTTTTCCGCTTTCGGCATACACTGCGCTCTCATGACGGAGCCGAGCGGAGAGGCCGCTGCGCGCGTCGCCACGTGAAGGCCGCGCTCGAGGACGTCGTCG
>QHWK01000326.1 GCA_003223775.1 Acidobacteriota bacterium | reverse complement strand
GCTCAAGAAGCGGCGGCGGATCACGTTCGAATACGTGCTGCTCGCCGGCGTCAACGACTCGGACGAGGACGCGCGGCGGCTCGCGAAGCTGCTCGGAGGGATGAAAGCGAAGGTGAATCTCATCCCGCTGAACGCCGCCGCCGGCATTCCGTTCGAGCGGCCGTCGGACGCGGCGATCGATCGCTTCGCGAAAATCGTCGCGGATCACGGCGTCCTGGTCTCCGTGCGCAAGAGCCGCGGGCGCGACATCCGCGCGGCATGCGGTCAGTTGATCGTCGAAGGACAGAAGAAGTCGGCAGGCCAGCAGCTCGCGACGCTCGCCTTTAGATAGCGCACGTCGTCAATGATTCTCGACGACGATGCCTGCGAGCGGATCGCCCGGCGCGACCCTGACGCGCACCCATTCGTTCCGCGCCCGCCCGGGCGGAATCCGCAGCTTCAAGTAATTTCCAGTGACCGCGAGCGAGCCGTCTTCGA
Source organism: Acidobacteriota bacterium (assembly GCA_003223775.1). Lineage (GTDB taxonomy): Bacteria > Acidobacteriota > Vicinamibacteria > Vicinamibacterales > CAVVIG01 > QHWK01. The sequence continues at coordinate 3,266 of QHWK01000326.1, read as the reverse complement.
GCGTCAACGCATCGTGCGTGGCGCCCACCTGCGAGGCGTGAAAACGATTGGTGAGTCGACGGCCAATGTCACGGATGCGGCGCGCGCGCTCGCGGACAACCGTACCTGGCGCGCGGCCGCCGAGCGTGGACGCGGCGGTTCCCGGACGATCGGAATACGGAAACACATGCAGGTGCGTGAGCGGCGAGCGCTCGAGATGTGCGGCGAGCGCCTCGAAGTCCTCGTCGGTCTCGCCCGGGAAGCCGACGATGACGTCGGATCCGATCGACGCGTGCGGCATGCGCGCGCGGATGTCGTCGACGAGCGCCGCGTAGTACTCGATCGTGTAGGGACGCCGCATCGCGGCGAGCACGCGGTTGCTCGCATGCTGCAGCGGCAGGTGAAAGTGCGGCGCGAAGCAGCGCGACGCCGCAACGAGATCCACGATCTCGCGCGAGCAGTCCATCGGCTCGAGCGACGAAATGCGGAAGACGATGCGCTCGGCGTTCGGTGCGGCGCTTCGCTCGTGAAGACGGCGCAGCAGATCGACGAGCGAGGCGCGCGGCTCGAGATCGCGTCCGTACGATCCGAGGTGGACGCCGGTCAACGCGATTTCCTTGAAGCCCGCCGCCGCCGCGCGCTCGACGTCGCGCAGCACATCGTCCGGCGCGGCGCTCCGCGGCGCGCCGCGCGTCGCCGGGATGATGCAGTACGAGCACGGCTCGGCGCAGCCGGTCTGGATGCGCAGCGTGTAAGCGGTGCGGCCGGCGACGCCCGGCACGACCGCCGCGCCGCACGGGCCGTCGAATGACGCCGAGACCGTAGAGTCGGCAGAGGCTGCAGAGATGAGGTGCAGCAGGCGCGGCTTGTCGTCGTTGCAGACGACGCGCGCGACGTTCGGCAGCGCGGCGATCTCGTCGGGCCGCCGCGTCGCGTAGCAGCCGGTGACGACGATGCGCGCGCGCGGGTTGTCGCGCGCGATGCGCCGGATCGTCTGGCGCGCGCCCTGATCGGCCGTCGCCGTCACCGAGCACGTGTTGACGACGACAAGATCGGCGCACTCGACCGGCGCGGCGGAGGCTCCCGCCTCGAGCAGGCGCTCCTCGACCTGCAGCGAGTCGCTCTGGTTCACGCGGCAGCCGAACGTGACGACGGCGTATTTCATGCCGCGCGCCGTCCCGCGTCAGCCCGCATACGCGAACGCCTTGCGCCCGATGTCGTGGCGAAACTGCATCCCGTCGAACGAGATCTTGAGGGCGGCGACATATGCGCGCGCGATCGCTTCGGGATAATCGAGCCCGCGGCCGACGACAGTCAACACGCGTCCGCCGGCCGTGACGAGCCGCCCGCCTTTGATCGCCGTGCCGGCGTGATACACCGATACCTGCGGAATCGCTTCCGCCGCGTCGAGGCCAACGATCTCCCGACCCGACTCAGCCGATTCCGGATAGCCGCGCGACGCGAGCACGACCGCTGCGACGCGTTCGGGACCGCGGCTGATCGACCGCTGACTCAGCCGTCCTGTCGCGGCGGCGACGAGCAGCGGAAGCAGCGGCTGGTCGATCAACGGCAGCACGACCTGCGCCTCGGGATCGCCGAGCCGCACGTTGAACTCGATCACTTTCGGGCCGTCGCTCGTCAGCATCAGCCCGACATAAAGAAAGCCGCGGAACGGATGCCCTTCCGCCGCCATCCCGGCGACGACGGGATCGACGATTTCGCGCATCACGCGCGCCTCGAGCGCGGCGTCGACGAGCGGGCTCGGCGCAAACGCGCCCATTCCGCCGGTGTTCGGCCCGCGATCGTCGTCGAAGATTCGCTTGTGGTCCTGAGCCGTCGCGATTGCCACCGCTCGCGTGCCGTCGCACAGACAGAAAAAGGAGACCTCGAGTCCCTCGAGGCATTCTTCGACGACCACGGCGTCGCCCGCGGCGCCGAACTTTCGATCGCGCATCGCATCGAAGACCGCGCGTTCCGCCGCCGCGCGATCCGGCGCGACGACGACGCCCTTGCCGGCGGCGAGGCCGTCAGCCTTGATCACCACCGGGACGCCGAATTCACCGCCGCGCACGACCGCGAGCGCGTCGTCGAGCGATTCGCACGCGCGAAAGCGCGCCGTCGGCACGAAGTGACGCGCCATGAACGCCTTCGCGAAGGCTTTGCTCGACTCGAGCCGCGCGGCGGCGGCGGTCGGGCCGAAGAGCAGCCGTCCTTCCTGCTGAAACCGATCGGCAACGCCGCGGCTCAGGGGCATCTCGGGGCCGACGACAGTGAAATCAATCTGCTCGCGATCTGCAAGCGCGTTGACGGCGTCTAAGTCGTCGAGGTTGAGCGGAACGGTGCGCGCCAGCCGTGCGATGCCCGGGTTTCCGGGCGCGGCGACGAGATCGCCGACGTCACGGTCGGCAGTGAGCCGGGCGACGAGCGCGTGCTCGCGCGCGCCGCTCCCGAGCACCAGAACTCTCATAGGACGGCCACGTTAGGGCGAGAGATCCGGCAGCATGGCGCGCGGCCGCGTCCGAGGTTATTTCGTTGACGTTGACAGGAATTGCGCCTAGAATCCGCCGGTCGTTGTGATAGCCTAGCACGTTTGCATGAGTCGCCACCCGCGAAGGGGGTGTTAGTCGCGTGGCTGAAGTCAAAATCCAAGAGGGCGAATCGATCGAGAGCGCTCTCCGCCGGTTCAAGCGGAAGGTGCAGCAGGAAGACATCATCAAGGACATCAAGAAGCATTCCTTCTACTTGAAACCGGGTGATAAACGCAGGGCCAAGCAGCCCCGACGAGGTAGCGACCGATGGAGTTCCAAGACCGGATCCTCAGGTGCGTGGATTGCGCCACGGAGTTCATCTGGACGGCGGGAGAGCAGCAGTTTTTCGCCGACAAGAACTTCAAGAACGAGCCGAAGCGATGCAAGGCGTGCAAGAGCAAGCGCGCCGCTCGCCCGGCCGGCGCCGGCATGGCGCGCGAACGGGTGGAAACGGTCACCACGTGCTCGGCGTGCGGCAAAGAAACGACCGTGCCGTTCAAGCCGACGCAGGGGCGTCCTGTGTTCTGCAAGGAATGCTTCCAGTCCCGCAAGTTTGCAGGGGCTGGCGGCGTCTAAGCTCCACCGGTCGATCTCTCATCAACGTCTCGAGACCCGCGCGCAGGGAGCGTCCTGCGCGAGGGTCTGTCGTCTGCGCATCCATCGGCGCGCCGGCGCGGGTCGCGGAGGCGGCTTTGCGTTGCGCGGCGGCGCAGGCGGGTGTTAAGCTCGCACGCGACGCATTCATCTGGAGCGTTTCCA
>QHWK01000325.1 GCA_003223775.1 Acidobacteriota bacterium | reverse complement strand
CGGAAGGGTGGGGCGGTTCGCACGAGCTCAAAACCGGCATCTACGCCGCGCCGCGGCTGGTGCGCGAGACGACGACCGACTACGTCAACGACGGCTACGACCAGCTCGAGACGAGGCAGATCGATCCGAACAACCCGGCGGCCGGGACCGTGCCGTGGCATCAGCGCTTCCGCTCGCCGTCGGTGAACCCGAGCATCGCCGAGCACGACAGCGACATCGCGCTCTACGCGCAGGACGGGTGGATGCCGCATCAACGGCTGACCGTCAACCTCGGGCTGCGCGTCGACTGGGTGCGCCGCCACGATAACCTGCTCGACATCTATCGCGAGAAGAGCGCCGCCGTGCAGCCGCGCGCCGGCATCGCGTATCAGGTGACGAAGGACGCGCGCAACGTCCTGCGCGCGAGCTACTCGCGGCTCTACGAGCAGGTGAACGGCCGCGACTACATCGTCAGCTTCGGCAACACGGGCGGCGTCAACACGCGAGACGTCTACATCGACAAGGCCGGCGTGCAGCAGACGATCATCACGCCGCCCACGCGCAGCGTCGATCCGTCGCTGCTGTTCGACTCGAATCTTCACCAGCCGTGGGCCGACGAGTTCGTCGTCGGCTTCCGCAAGCAGTTCCCGGGGCAGATCAGCGCCGACGTCTCGGCGACGCGGCGCATCTACCACGACCAGTTCGAGATGGTGGACATCAACGGCCGCTATCCGTCGGGGCCGTTCCAGGCGTTCGGCGGCTTCGGCCTCGTCGATCCGAACCAGGGGATCATCTACAAGGAGACCAACGGCGACTGGACGCGCGTCGTCGTGTCGAACCTGGAAGGCACGATCGCGAAGAAAGGATCTGTCGACGCAGCTGTTCGGCAACGGCGATCACAACACGCTCGACGGGCGCGGCCGCGAGTCGGGCGCGGCGTACCGGCCGTACTCCGTGCGGCTCGCCGCGCAGTACAACGCGCCGTGGGATCTGAACGTCGGCGCGAGCTACGTGATCCAGGCGGGCGGCTACGTCGGGCCGCTCGTGACGCGGATCACGGCGGCGGATCCGCGCTTCGGGCCCGCGACGGTGACGCTCGCCAATGGCACGACGCAGCCGAATCCGCTGGCGGCGACGATTCGCTTCTGCGGCAGCACGGCGCTGCCGTGTCTCGAGAACCCGACGCGCGGCGACGGCCAGGTGATCAACGACACCGCGAAGTACCTGCAGCTGAAGATCGGGCGTCGGTTCCGCTTCAAGTCGCAGTCGGTGGAGCCGGCGCTGAACGTCTTCAACGCTTTCAACACGGGCGCGAACACCCAGTGGAACATCGGCGCCAACCAGCTGTACAACCCGGGCCTGCTGCAGCCGTTCAACCGCCATCCGCCGCGGGCATTCCAGATCGGGATCAACTACAAATTCTGATCGCGATTGAGGCGACCCTGAAAGGGTCGCCCTACGTTGGTGTAGGGCGACTTTTTTAGGGTCGCCGGCCCGTCTTGTAGGGCGACCCTTTCAGGGTCGCCGGATCGTCTTGTAGGGCGACCCTTTCAGGGTCGCCAGACCGTCTTGTAGGGCGACCCTTTCAGGGTCGCCGGACCGTCGTCGGGGAGGCACTCATGCGGAAACTGATTCTCGTCGTTCTCGCGGCGCTGGCTGCGGGCACCGCGCTCGTCGCGCAGGGACAAGGCGCGCGTCCGTCGCCCGACGTCTACAGCCGCCTGCGCTGGCGCTTCGTCGGCCCGGAGGGCAACCGGATTTCCGCCGTCGTCGGCATCCCCGGCGATCCGCTCGTCTACTACGCCGGCAGCGCGTCGGGCGGGATCGCGAAGACGGTCGACGGCGGCGTCCACTGGACGGAGCTCTTCGACGATCAGCCCGCGCAGTCGATCGGCTCGCTGGCCGTGGCCGCATCGGATCCGAACATCGTCTGGGCCGGCACCGGCGAGGCGTGGATTCGCAGCCACATCTCGATCGGGGACGGCATCTACAAATCGACGGACGCCGGCCACACGTGGACGAACATGGGCCTCGAGAAGACCGGCCGCATCGGCCGCGTCGTGATCGATCCGGCCAATCCGCAGATCGTGAGCGCGTGCGCGCTCGGCACCGCGTACGGTCCGCAGCAGGAGCGCGGCGTGTTCCGCACGACCGACGGCGGCGCCACGTGGCAGCGGACGCTGTTCGTCGACGAGAACACCGGCTGCTCGGAGATCGCGATGAACCCGCGCAACCCGCGCATCCTCTTCGCGGGCATGTGGCAGCTCGAGCTGCACACGTGGGGCCGCGAGAGCGGCGGCCCGGGCAGCGGGCTGTTCATGTCGCGCGACGGCGGCGCCACGTGGAAAAAGCTGACGGGCCACGGCCTGCCCGCCAAACCGGTCGGCAAGGTGATGCCCGCGGTCGCGTACTCGAACCCCAACCGCGTGTACGTGCTGATCGAAACCGGCGACGGCGTGCCGTGGAAGGGCCAGGATACCGACCGCGGCCAGCTCTGGCGATCCGACGACGGCGGCGAGAACTGGAAGATGATCAACGCCGACCGCAACGCGATGGGTCGCACGGCGTACTACGCGCGGATGGCGGTCGCGACCGACAACGACAACGAGACCTACTACCTCAACGCGTCGTTCAGCAAGTCGATCGACGCCGGCGCGACGCTCGCCGTCCAGCAGGGGCAGGAGGCGCCGGGCGGCGATCACCACGACATGTGGATCGATCCGACGAACGCGAACCGCATGATCGTCGGCCACGATCAGGGCGTGTCGGTGTCGCAGACGCGCGGGCGCACGTGGCTGAAGCAGCGCCTGCCGAACGCGCAGCTCTATCACGTGACCGTCGACAACCAGATTCCGTACTACATCTACACCAACAAGCAGGACGGTCCGTCGTATCGCGGGCCCAGCAACAGCCGCCTCGACGAAGGCGGACGCGGCGGCGGGGGCGGCGGACGCAGCGGCATCCCGCGCGGCATGTGGCATTCGATCGGCGGCGGCGAGAGCGGCTTCGCCACTCCCGATCCGGTGGATCCGAACATCATCTGGTCGACCGCCTCAGGATCCGGCAGCGTCGGCGGCATCGTCGTGCGCTACGACGAGAGCCGGCGGCAGCTGCGCGACGTCGAAGTGTGGCCCGACAACGAGAACGGGCCGCCCGCGGATCTGAAGTACCGCTTCGTGTGGGACGCGCCGTTCGCCATCTCGCCGCACGATCACAACAAGATCTACGTCGGCAGCCAGTATCTGCATCAGTCGACCGACGGGGGCCAGAGCTGGCAGGAGATCAGCCCCGACGTCACGCTCAACGACAAGACCCGGCAGCAGAGCTCCGGCGGCCTCACGCCCGACAACATCGGCGTCGAGTACGGCGGCGTGATCCACGCGATCGCCGAATCGCCGAAGCAGGCGGGCGTGATCTGGGTCGGCACCAACGACGGCCTCGTACAGCTGACGCGCGACGGCGGGAAGACGTGGACCAACGTCACGAAGAACATCCCGAACCTGCCGCCGTGGGGGACCGTCGGCAACATCGAAGCGTCGCGCTACGACGCCGGCGCCGCGTACATCGCCGTCGACTTCCACCAGGTGAACAATCGCGATCCGTTCGTCTACAAGACCACCGACTACGGCGCCTCGTGGAAGCCGATCACCAACGGGATTCCGCACTCGATGCTCAGCTACGCGCACTGCGTCCGCGAGGATCCGCTCAAGCGCGGGCTCCTGTATCTCGGCACCGAGAACGGCGTCTACGTCTCGTTCGACGACGGCGACAACTGGCAGTCGCTGCAGATGAACCTGCCGCACGCGCCGGCGTACTGGCTCGTCGTCCAGGAGCATTTCAACGATCTCGTCGTCGGCACGTACGGCCGCGGCGCCTGGATCCTCGACGACGTGACGCCGCTGCGCGAGCTGACGCCGCAGGTGCTGAACGCCGACGCGCACCTGTTTGCGCCGCGCGCCGCGTATCGCTTCCGCGCGATCACGTCGCCGGCGACGCCGTACGATGATCTGACGGTCGGCGAGAACCCGCCGTACGGCGCGGACAT
>QHWK01000324.1 GCA_003223775.1 Acidobacteriota bacterium | reverse complement strand
CGTGCCGAATCGCATCTTCGGCACGCCGAACTTCGGCCGCATCTTCAGTGCGAAAGATCCGCGAGAGATGCAGTTCGGGGTGAAGCTGAACTTTTAGTACACCGGCTTGGGTGTGGTAGTTCCGCTCGTGGGAACCGCGGCGCCGCGATCGTACGACGAGGCCGCCGACAGCTTCTCGCCGTTCGCCATCGTCACCTCTTCGGCGCTGGCGAAATGCGTTCCGTTCTTCGCCTGCCAGCCCTGCAGCGTGACCATCTGGCCAACCTTCAGCTTGTCCTTTGACCAGCCGGCCTTGGTCAGCGATGCCGGATTTCCCATCTCGATTTTCCAGTTCGTGACCTTCCCGTTCGCATCCTTGACGTCGAGGTACGTGATGACGTGCGGATTGGTCCACTGAACCTTCGTGACCGTGCCGCTCAGGTTTACCTGCTTTTCCGGATCGAATGTTTTCGAAAACGCGTGGTGCGCAGAGGCCGATGCGGCGTAGAGCACGAGCGCCGCGAGTGTCGCGCACAGTGTTGAGTTACGCATGCTGGAACCTCCGTCGTTGACAGCGGGGTGTGTTTTGCAAGCGGGCCGCCAGGAGCACACGATGGCCGTGCGCGGGACGTACGAAGCGGCGGGAACGCCTGGCGAGCAACTCGAGAATGTGTTGCACGGTGTCTGGCTGAAGCACCCGCTGCATCCGGTCTTCACCGATGCGTTCCGACGATGGGATGCGGCGCGCCTGATAGTCGTGCTATAAGAGTTGCTGCCTCGGGTGCCCACGACGGGCATAACAGGGAAGTCCGGTGCGAATCCGGCGCGGTCCCGCCACTGTGAGTGAGGGCGCTGCTTCGTTCGACCACTCGGCCATCGGCCGGGGAAGGTGAAGCAGCCGCAGAGCACGCTCTGCACCTCCGAGCCAGGAGACCTACCCAGACGTTCTGCGGTCGACTTTCTGCGACGACAGAAGGTATGCACTGGAACGTTCGGCCTCCGGCCGCCTTTTCCGCGCACTTCTCTGTTGTCGACGTGAGTCCGCCGCTTCGCCCGCGGAGGCTCTCGTCATGCTGCGTACGTACTGTCGTCGCACCGCCTGTGCACGTCCATCGATCCACTCGGCGCGCGAATGGCCGGCGCCTCCGTCACACTTCTCCGCGACCGTGAGGTTTTGCGAGTAACCACGACCGATACGCGAGGCGACTTTTCATTCGACGCGTTGTTTGAAGGTCGCTACCGGATTCAGGCGAGCGCGGTTGGTTTTCAGGTCCGCACGACGAGCCAGATATACCTGCCGGCTGGCGCCAGGCGGAGCGTTGACGTGTCGCTGCCGCTTGGACCGCTCGAAACCGACGTCACGGTGACGGCGGCGGCAAACGATGTCCTGCCGTCGCAGATCGGCGCGCCGGTGACCGTTCTCGACGCCCACACATTGACGGTCATCGGCAAGACCGACGTGCTTGAAGTGCTGCGCCTGGTGCCCGGCAGCTCGCTCGTCCAGACCGGCGGGCGCGGCGGCACCACGTCGGTCTTCATCAGAGGTGGCAACGCCAATTTCAACAAAATGTTGATCGACGGCATTCCCGCCAACGACATCGGCGGCGGCATCGACCTCTCGCCGTTCGCGACGACCGGCGTCGAGCGGATCGAGGTGCTGCGCGAAGCCAACAGCGTGATCGCCGGCACCGACGCGCTCGCCGGGGTGATCAGCCTCACGTCGCGCCGCGGACAGACGCGCGTCCCCGACGCGTCGCTGTCGCTCGATGGCGGCAATCTGGGCACGCACCACGAGTCAGCCTCGGTCGGCGGCGTCCTGACGCGGTTCGATTACTTCAGCGAGTTCTCTCACCTCGCCACCGACAACGATCTGGCCAACAATCGGTACCGCAACACGACGTATGCGGGCCGATTCGGCGTGGCGGTCGGCCACAACACCGATGTCACTGGTACGGTGCGGTGGATCGACAAGTACTACGGATCGCCGAACGGTATCAGCCTCTACGGCACGCCGGATGATGCGTTCCAAACGAATCGGACGCATCTCATCGGCCTCGGAAGCCAGACGCAATTCACGAACAGGTGGCAGGGCGCGGTGCGCGTTGGCCTCAGCGACCAGCGTGCGCACTTCGTGAACCCGACGCTCAGCGGCCAGGACATCTCCGGTGTGGGCTTCGGGGACACGGTCACTATCACCGGCGCGAACGGCTATTCGTCCACCGGCCGCGGCGTCGTGGACTTCGGCACGTACGACTCGCTGAGCCGGTCGGCGCGGCAGGGCCTGTATGCCCGGACCACGTATCAGCTGACCCAGGGCGTGAGCCTCTCCGGCGGCGGCGACTATGAGCGGGAGCAGGCGTTCAGCGATCCGGACGCGGATCCGACGACGACGCGGCACAACGGAGCCGCGTGGATGGAAGGGCGCGGCGCGCTTGTCGATCGCGTCAGCGTCACGGCAGGACTCGGGTACGCGCGCATCGAAGGGTACGCGTCCCGCTATTCGCCGCGGCTCTCCGTCGCCATCGCCCTGCGTAAGCCGGCGTCCGACGCGTTCTGGAGCGACACGCGGCTCACCTTCAACGGCGGTCGGGGCATCAAAGCGACGAGCGCGACGACGGTCGACCGATCGCTGTACAACCTTCTGCGGAAGACCGCGGCGGGTGCGGCGTTGGCCGCGAGTGCGGGCATCGGCCCGATCGGACCAGAGCGCGGCCGGAATCTGGACATCGGCCTCGAACAGGGTATATGGCGTGGCCGCGCGCGGGCGCGAGTCGCCTACTTCCACAACGAGTTCTTCGACCTCGTCGAATTCGTCAGCAGGAACCTGCTACCGCAGTTCGGCGTCGCGTCGGATATCGCCGCCGCGGTGGGGACCGGCGCCTACGTCAATTCGCAATCGTTCAAGGCGCACGGCGCTGAGGCGTCGGTCGATGCGATGTTCGGCGGTGTGCGCCTCGCCGGCTCGTACACATACCTCGACGCCGCCGTGACGAAGTCCCTCAGCAGCTCGGTCACGCCGCAATTCAATCCGCTGTTCACTGGCATTCCTATCGGTGGCTTCACGGCGCTCGTCGGCCAGCGTCCATTCCGGCGACCCGGAAATTCCGGCAGCCTGCTGATCGCATACACGCATCGACGGACCGACGTGGCGTTGACCGGCTATTTCGCAGGCACGTCCGACGACAGCACGTTCATCGTCGGCTCCGACATCAACTTCGGCAACAGCCTGCTCCTGCCCAACCGCGATCTGAACTTCGGCTATCAGAAGCTCGATCTGAGTGGAGCGTACCGGCTTCACCCGCGAATCACGTGGTACGCGACGGTCGAGAACCTGCTGAATCAGCATTACGAGCCGGCGTTCGGATTCCCCGGACTGCCCATCAACCTGCGAACCGGCGTGACGATCGCCGTCGGCGGACGGTAGGTGTCGCATGGCTCGCGCATTCGTCCGTGTTCTGTTGCTGTGCGTCGTCGCCACGACCGCACAGACCGCCGGCGGCCGCGCCGCGAATGTGACGACGGGATGCGTCGATCGCTTCGATCCGGCGGTTGACTACTTTCCTGACAAGCTCGCGATCGAGGACGCCGTCGACGTCAGCGTCGAGTACCGGCAGTCCTACAAGGTGGTCACGGTCAGCGATGCCACCGAGGGTGGGCCACCCGAACGATATGTTCTCGCGCAGTGCGGAACGCCAGCGCCTCAACTGACTGGAGACCTCGCCGGCGCGCAGGTCGTCACGGTACCGGTGACGTCGTTCTTCGCGTTTTCGACGACGCATCTTCCGCTCCTCGCCGATCTCGACCGGATGGACGTGCTCACCGGCGTCGCGCAACACGATGCGGTGATGGATCCCAAGGCCCGGGCGCGGATCAAGGCAGGCCAGGTCATCGAGTTCGCCAGGGTCGGCCTCGTGATCGACGTCGAGCGCGTTGTCGCCGCGAAGCCGTCGCTGCTGATGGCAACCGGCACGTCCAACGCGACGCTATCGGTGATCCGACAGGCCGGCGTGCCGGTGGTCGCGAACAGTGAATGGCGCGAGCCGACGGCCCTCGGCCGAGCCGAGTGGTTGAAGTACATGGCCCTCTTCCTCAACGAAGAACGCCGGGCGCAGGCGGTCTACGGCGTCATGAAGCGGCGGTACCGATCGTTGAGTGTGCGGGCCACCGCGCGGCCCGTGGCCGAGTGGCCGCTGGTGATGACGGGCCGCAGCACGCGCGGCCTCTTCAGCATTGCGGGCGGCCGTTCGTACGTCGCGGCATTGATCAGAGACGCAGGCGGCCGGTATGTGTGGGCCGACAACGCGTCGGTCGGATTTGCGTCGGTCGACCTCGAAGCGCAGATCCAGCGTGCGGCCGACGCCGACATCTGGATCAACGGCGGCGGGTGGAAGAATCGCGCGGCCATGACGGAGGACGAGCCGAGGTATGCCGCATTCAAGGCCTACCGGCAGGGACAGGTGTGGGTCTACGAACGGTGTGAAACGGCGACGGGAGCCAACGACTACTGGTCGCGCAGCGTGACCCGCCCGGATCTGGTGCTCGCCGATCTCGTCAAGATTTTTCATCCAACACTCGCACCCGAACACGCGTTCGAGTGGTACATGCCGGTCCCGGCGCGCTGAGCGGTATGACGAAACGCGAAGCGTTGACGCTTGCGGGCCTGGTGGCATTGGTGTGCGCCGTCTTCCT
>QHWK01000170.1 GCA_003223775.1 Acidobacteriota bacterium | reverse complement strand
CGCGGAGCGGAAGGACGAGAAGGGCGGCGATCGCGATCGCCGCCGGCCCGCGTCGAATAGGCATCCTCAGTTCTGCGAGACGCTGATCGTCAGCGTGCGCGAGCCGGCCACCGCGTGCTCGGTCGGCAGCTCCCATTCGGCGATCGTCGCGCTGTGCAGCGGGTTGAAGTTGCCGCCGTTGCGATCGCCTTCGAGGACGCCGAGCACCGACGGCGGCAACGACGAGAGCAGCTCGCCGTTCACCACCGCGCCGGCCTCGCTGCCGAGCAGCTTCACGTAGAGCACGTTGTTGCGCCGCGCCTTGTTCAGCGCCTTGATCATCTGGTCGACGCTGCGCGGCTGCGGCGTCCGGACTTCGCGCTGCTCGGTCTGCCCGAGCCGCTGGCCGTCGGACACCAGGATCGACAGCGGTCCGCTCACGTTGGCCGGAATGTCGATCGGCAGCGTGCGCACGACTTCGTCGCCGCGATACGTGCGGAGCAGCACCTTCAGCGGCACGCTGCGCCCGGCGCGCGGACGCGGATCGTCGAGCCACACGCGCTCGAGCGTCGCCGTCTTCGGCTCCTCCGTCGTCGCGAACGTGATGTCGACGCCCTCGACGTCCACCTTCTCGTAGTCGTTGCCCATCAGATACGTGATCGGCGCGACCACGTAGGCGGCGGCGTTCAGCGACGACTGATCGCCGGCAAACAGGTTGTTGAAGGTGATCTCGTCGTGCTTCTTGACCGTCGCCGTGCCGCGCACGGTGAAGCTCGCCGACCCGAACTGCCGCTCGTACGAGCCGAGCGTGTTCAGGATGCTCGCGTACGTCATCAGCGGCCCGAAGAGCTGATCGTTGACGACGGTGAAGTGGAAGCTGTGCTTCGGCTGCCGCGACGACTCGAGCGTGATCGTCACCGGAATCATCCGCGGGCCGGGCCCGAGCTTGCCGGCGATCGCCGTCGCGCGGTCCTGCAGGAACGTCCCGATCACTTCGCCGGTGCTCGACAGCTTCATCGACGAGAAGAGGCTCGGGAGGACGGTGTAGACGTACGCGCGCGTCATCGGGAACTCGGTCGGCCCGAGGTTGTACATCGGATGGCCGAACGCGTAGACGCGATCGCCGTCGATGTGCGTCACGGTGCCGGTTCCGCCGAGCTGCAGATCGCCAGCCACGAGCATCACGCCGATGGCGTCGCCCGGCTTGAGCGGCCCTTCGAACGGCGCCTCGCCGTTCTTGAAGCCCGCCGCGCTGCCGCCGGTGGGGATGAACCCCTGCTCGCGGAACGCGCCCGTGAAGACGTCGGCGACGTCGGGCTCGAAGCCGGACATCACGAGCGGGGTCGCGATCGGCCGGAGCAGCGTCCCGAGTTGATCGCCGCCGAACCCGCCGACGGCGCTCACGCCCGTCATCTGCGCGTCGCCCGGCCGTTCGGCGAACGGCCGATTCCAGTTCAGCGCCTTGCGGAACGCCGCCGTCAGCGCGTCGCGCGTGAGCGGGTACTCGACTTTCACCTTCGTACCCGGCGCACGCACGTCGCTGAACGTCGTCGAGTCGGTCATTTCCGCGATGGGCGTGATGCCGGCGATCGGTTCCTTGGAGAAGGCGCCGAGGGCGTAGGAGACGGCGCCGACGAGGCGCCCGTCGATGTACACCGGGCTGCCGCTCATCCCGGCGATGACGCCGGTATTGGCGAGCGGACCGCCTTCGAGCTTCGCGAGAATGAGGTTGCGATGCGTGCCGATGACGTTCTCGAGCACGCCGATGATGTGCGCCTTGAATTCCTCGACGTGGGTGCCGTCGAATACCGTGCGGCCGACGCCCACCATGCCGGGCCGGACGTCGCCGACGCTCATCTGCGTGGGCGCGCCTGAGGTGAGCGCGGACGCAGCGACAACGATACCGAGCAGACTGAAGAGCGTCCGACGTAAGGGCATGATTCATTTTGACACGGATCGCCGCCCTCTGGTATGGTCTAACCCTCTGATGCCGCAGTCCTTTGCTCCCGAGCTGAGCGTCCTCGTCGCGCCGCGCGCATGTGCCGGCTCGTGGCGCTGGTATTGGGGCTCGACTGAAGAGGCATCCGCCTTGGCCTGAACGCCAATCGCGCGACCGAATGTCCGAGCCTCTTCAGCCTGTGGTTGAAGGGGCTTTTTTTTTGGATCCGCGGGCCCTGGTAGCGAATTGACAACTGTGACGACTCCGCAATTGTGTGCAACGGTGACGGCCGAGACGACGGCCGAGCTGCGCCGGAAACGGGACGCGGTCGCCGACGCCGATCTGATCGAGCTGCGGCTCGACACGGTGCGCGACCCGGACGCCGCGGCCGCGCTTGCCGGCCGGACGCGGCCCGTCATCGTGACCTGCCGTCCGACCTGGGAAGGCGGCGGGTTCACCGGATCGGAAGAGGAGCGCAAGCGCATCCTTGCCGCCGCGTTGAGCGAAGGCGCGGAGTGGGTCGACCTCGAGTGGCGCGCGCATTTCGACGATCTGATCGCACAGGCCGCCGGCCGGCGCATCGTGCTCTCGACGCACGACTACCACGGCATGCCGATCGACCTTACCGCGCGCGTGCACGCGATGCGCTCGACCGGCGCGGAGGTGATCAAGATCTCCGCGACGGCGACGTCGTTGAGCGACTGCCTGCCGCTCCTGGAGCTCGGCGCCTCGAGGAACGCGCCGGGCGACATGGTCCTGATCGGCATGGGTCCGTACGGGCTCGCGACGCGAATCCTCGCCGCGCGGTTCGGATCGAGATGGACCTACGGCGGCGGCATCAGCGACATCGGCCAGGTCACGACCGACGCGCTCCTCGACGAATACCGATTCCGATCCATCACCGCATCGACGCAGATCTACGGCGTGGTCGGCGGCGCCGTCGGCCACTCGGTGTCGCCGGCGATCCACAACGCGGCGTTTCGCGCCGCGCGCCTCGACGCGGTCTACCTGCCGATGCCGGCCGTCACCGCCGCCGACTTCGAGGCGTTCGCCCGCGCCATCGGCATCAGCGGCGCGAGCGTCACGATTCCGTTCAAGGTGGCGCTCTTCGACGCGGTCGACGAGGTGGACTCCGTCGCGCGGCGCATCGGCGCGATCAACACGATTCGCGTGTCGAACGGCCGCTGGATCGGCGGCAACACCGACGCGAACGGCTTCCTCGCGCCGCTGCAGGAGCGGATGTCGCTCGCCGGCATGCGCGTCGCGGTCGCCGGCGCCGGCGGCGCCGCGCGCGCGGTCGTCGTCGCGCTCGGATCGACCGGCTGCTCGATCAGCGTGCACGCGCGGAACCGCGCGCAGGCCGAGGAGGTCGCCATCCTCGCCGCGGCCGAGATCGGCGCATGGCCGCCGCCGGCGGGGAGCTGGGACGTGCTCGTGAACTGCACGCCGATCGGGATGTATCCGCGGAGCCGGGAGACGCCCGTGCCCGCGGCGCATCTGACGGGACGCTGCGTCTACGATCTCGTTTACAACCCGCCCGCGACGCGGCTGCTGCGCGAGGCGGCGAGCGTCGGCTGCCAGACGATCGGCGGCCTCGAGATGCTCGTCGCGCAGGCGCGCGAGCAGTTCCAGTGGTGGACCGGCATCACACCGGCGGCGGCGGTGATGCGGGAAGCGGCGGAGGAGCGGCTGTCGGAGTTCGCGCGCGATGAAAATTACATCGTTTGAAGAATTCAGCGAGCTGGCGCGGCGCGGGACGTTCGTGCCCGTCGTCCAGGAGATCGTCGCCGATCTGCTGACGCCGGTGTCGGCGTTCCTGAAGATCGCCGAGCACGCCGACTACGCGTTCCTGCTCGAGAGCGTCGAGGGCGGCGAGCACGTCGCGCGGTATTCGTTCCTCGGCAAGGATCCGTTTCTCATCCTGCGCGCGCGCGACGGCTCGACGACGATCGATCGCGGCGGCCACACGTCGGCGAGCGACACGCCGTTCGTCGAGACGCTGCGCCGGCTGATGGCCGATTTCAGGTCGCCGTTCGTCCCCGATCTGCCGCGCTTCACGGGCGGCGCCGTCGGCTATTTCGGCTACGGCGCGGCGTCGTGGTTCGAGCCGGTGCTCGGCGATCTCGGCGCATCGGACGACGGCGCGGATCAGGCCGGGTTCATGCTCTTCGACACCGTGCTGGCGTTCGATCACGTGCAGCACCGGATCCTCATCATCGCGAACGCGCGGATTTCCGCGGACGAGGACCTCGAATCGCTGTACCAGTTCGCCGTCGCGAAGATTCAGTTCCTCGAGCGCGAGCTCGAGCGGAATCTCTCGCGCACCTCGCACGACGGCGCCGCGGGACTCACGTTCACGTCGAACTACACGCGCGAAGGGTTCGAGGACCAGGTGCGCGCGGCCAAGGAGCACATCGCGGCCGGCGACATCTATCAGGTGGTGCTCTCGCAGCGCTTCGAGGCGGAGGTGGCGGCTGATCCCTTCACCGTCTACCGCGCGCTGCGCCACGTGAACCCGTCGCCCTACATGTATTTCATCCGCATGGGCGGCGTGTCGATCGTCGGGTCGTCGCCGGAGATGCTCGTGCGCGTGGAAGGGTCGCGGGTCGAGACGCACCCGATCGCCGGGACGAGGCGCCGCGGCCGCACCGACGAAGAGGACATGCGGCTCGCCGAAGAACTGAAGCGCAACGAGAAGGAGCGCGCCGAGCACGTCATGCTCGTCGATCTCGGGCGCAACGACGTCGGCCGCGTGTGCGAGTACGGATCGGTGCGCGTGCCGCAGTTCATGGGCCTCGAGCGCTTCTCGCACGTGATGCACCTGACGTCGATCGTCGAAGGGAAGCTCGCCGACGATCGGGATCGGCTCGACGCGCTCGTGTCCTGCTTTCCCGCGGGCACCGTGTCGGGCGCGCCGAAGGTCCGCGCGATGCAGATCATCAAGGAGCTCGAGCCGTCGGGCCGCGGGCTCTACGCCGGCGCCGTCGGCTATCTCGATTTCGCCGGGAACCTCGATTTCTGCATCGCGATCCGCACGGTGATCATGTCGAAGGGGAGGGCGTACGTGCAGGCGGGCGCCGGGATCGTGATGGACTCGAATCCCGCCGCCGAATTCGAGGAGACGCGCGACAAAGCGAAGGCTCTCCTGCGCGCCCTCGAGCTGGCGCAGGCGGGCTTGTGACAATGCGGATTGCGGAATGCGGAGTGCGGATTGATTGTGGATTGCGGAATGCGGTTTGCGGATTGATTGCGGATTGGCCGCGTTGTCCGAAATCCGAAATCCGCAATAGAAATCCGCAATCCGCACTCCGCAATCCGCATTGAAGTTATGGTGCTGGTCATCGACAACTACGATTCGTTCACCTACAACCTCGTGCAGTATCTGGGCGAGCTCGGCGCGGACGTCCGCGTGATGCGCAACGACGCCGTGACGGTGGACGACGTGGTGAACGCCAGGGCCGATCACATCGTGATCTCGCCCGGGCCCGGCCGGCCGGAGCAGGCGGGCGTGACGATGGATGTCATTCGCGCGCTCGGCGAGCGGACGCCGATTCTCGGCGTCTGCCTCGGGCATCAGGCGATCGGCGCCGTCTTCGGCGGCGACGTCGTCCGCGCCGGCGTGCCGATGCACGGCAAGACGTCGACGATCGAGCACGACGGACGCGGCGTCTTCACCGGGATCGCCGGGCCGTTCCAGGCGTCGCGCTACCACTCGCTCGTCGTTGCCGAGGAGACGCTGCCGGCCGATCTCGAGATCACGGCGCGCACGCGGGAAGACGCCAGCATCATGGGACTGCGGCATCGCCGGTGGCCGGTCTACGGCGTGCAGTTCCATCCGGAGTCGATTCTGACGGGCGAGGGGCGGACGATCCTGCGCAACTTCCTCCGCGGCTGACAGCACGACGATGTTTCAAGAGCTGATAGAAAAACTGGCGCGCCACGAGGATCTCACGACCGACGAAGCGGCGGCCGCGATGAGCGAGGTGATGGCGGGCCGCGCGGCGCCGGCGCACATCGCGGGGCTGCTCGTCGGGCTCGCGATGAAGGGCGAGCGGCCCGTCGAGATCGTCGGCCTCGCGAAAGCGATGCGCGCGCACGCGGTGCAGGTGTCGAAGCGGTACGAGAACGTGGTGGACACGTGCGGCACCGGCGGCGACAGGTCCGGCACGTTCAACATCTCCTCGTGCGCCGCGCTCGTCGTCGCCGCCGCCGGCGTCCGCGTGGCCAAGCACGGCAACCGATCCGCGTCGAGCCGGACCGGAGGCGCCGACGTGTACGAAGCGCTCGGCATCCGCGTCACGGCGCCGCCGGCCGTCGTCGAGCGGTGCCTCGCCGAGGCGGGCATCGGCTTTTTCTTCGCACCGACGTTTCATCCGTCGAAGCGTCACGCGGGGCCGGTGCGGCGCGAGCTCGGCATCCGCACCGCCTTCAACCTGCTCGGTCCGCTGACGAACCCGGCGGGCGCGACGCGGCAGCTGGTCGGCGTGCCGCGGCCCGAGCTCACCGAGCTGATGGCACGCGCGCTCGCGCGGCTCGGGTCCGAGCGCGCGTGGGTCGTGCACGGCGCCGACGGCATCGACGAGCTGACAACGACGGGCTACACGAAGATCTCCGAGTGCCGCGACGGCGCGGTGAATACGTTCTATCTGCATCCGTCGGACGTGGGCTTGCCGAAGGCGCCGGCCGGCGCGCTGCAGGGGGGCGACGCGCACGAGAACGCGCGCATCATCGAACGCGTGCTCGGCGGCGAGCGCGGTCCGGCGCGCGACGTCGTGCTGTTGAACGCCGGCGCGACGCTGTTCATCGCCGGCGCCGCGGCGTCGGTGGACGACGGCATTGTCAAGGCGTCGCGCGCGATCGATCGCGGCGACGCGCGGCAGACGCTGCAGCGGCTCGTGACGATCTCGACGGCGGAGGAATTCGCCGCGGGAGCATCCGCATGACGCAGTCGCCGGAGCCGGTCGGCAGTCGGCAGTCGCCTGATTTGCTCGAAGCGATCCTCGCCGCGACGCGGCGCATCGTCGAAGTCCGTCAGGCGGCGACGCCGATGGCGTCGCTCGCCGAGCGCGCGGACGGGATGCCGGCGCCCGACGGGCGGTTTCTCGGCGCGCTGACGGCCTCGGATACGACGAACGTGATCGCCGAGTGCAAGCGGCGGTCGCCGTCGAGAGGCGTGCTGCGCGCCGATTACGACCCTGCGGCGATCGCGGCCGCGTACGCCGACGCCGGCGCCGCGGCGATCTCGGTGCTCACCGAGCCGACCTTCTTCGACGGCGCGCTCGATCACCTGAGCGCGGTCCGCGCCGCGGTCGATCTGCCGCTGCTGCGGAAAGACTTCATCGTCTCGGAGTATCAACTGCTCGAGGCGAAGGCGGCGGGCGCCGACGCCGTGCTGCTGATCGTCGCGGCGCTGCGGCCCGCCGAGCTGAAGGTGCTGCACGATCATGCGTCGCGGCACGGGCTCGACGCGCTCGTCGAGGTGCACGATGCGCGCGAGCTGGCGATCGCGATCGACGTCGGCGCGCGCATCATCGGCGTCAACAATCGCAATCTGCGGACGCTCGATGTCGATCGACGCGCGTCCGAGGATCTGATCGCGCAGATGCCGCATGATGTCGTCGCGGTCAGCGAGAGCGGGCTGCAGAGCGCCGACGATCTCCGGCGGCTCGGCGCGCTCGGCTACCGGGCGTTTCTCATCGGCGAGCGATTGATGACCGCGACGAATCCTGGCTCCGCGCTCAAGGATCTGCTCGCCGCGGGCGCCGGTGTCAAGGACACAAAGGGGAAGAACGTCTTGAAAGTCGTGCGGTGATGTTCGTCAAAGTGTGCGGGATTACGCGGCTCGAGGATGCCGTCGCGGCGGTGGACGCGGGCGCCGGCGCGATCGGGTTCGTCTTCTGGCCGGAGAGCCCGCGGTTCGTCGATCCGTATCGCGCGCGCGCCATTGCGGCCGAGCTGCCGCCATTCGTCACGGCCGTCGGCCTCTTCGTCAATCAGCCGCTCGCGTACGTGAACGGCGTCGCCGCGCTCGTGCGTCTGGGCGCCGTACAGCTGCACGGCGACGAAACGCCGGAGTTCGCCGCCGGCGTCGCGGCGCCCGTGATCCGCGCGCTGAGCGTCGACGCGGCTGCCGCATGGCCGGCGGGCTCGACGCTCCTGCTCGACGCGCACGATCCGGTGAAACGCGGCGGCACCGGACGGACGATCGACTGGGCCGCCGCCGCGGCCGTCGCGGCGCGTCGTCGCGTGCTGCTGGCCGGCGGGCTGACGCCGGACAACGTCGCCGACGCGATTGCGCGCGTGCGGCCGTTCGGCATCGACGTGTCGTCGGGTGTGGAGCGCGCGCCCGGCGTCAAGGATCACCAGCGCATTCGCGCGCTCTTCGAGGCTGTCCATGCCACCGGTCATCTCACGACGCGATCCTGACGCGCGCGGCTACTTCGGCGAGTTCGGCGGACGCTACGTCCCCGAGACGCTCGTCCACGCGGTCGAGGAGCTCGAGCGCTCGTACTTCGCCGTGCGCGACGATGAAGCCTTCCACGCCGAGCTCGATCGTCTGCTGAAGCACTACGTCGGTCGGCCGACGCCGGTCTACGAAGCGGCGCGGCTGACCGCCGCGTTCGGCGGCGCGCGGATCTTCCTCAAGCGCGAAGACCTCACGCACACAGGCGCGCACAAGATCAACAACGCGCTCGGGCAGGCGCTGCTCGCCGTCCGCATGGGCAAGCGCCGCATCGTCGCCGAGACGGGCGCGGGGCAGCACGGCGTCGCGACGGCCACGGCGTGCGCGCTGCTCGGCCTCGAATGCCACGTCTACATGGGCGCCGAGGACATGGGCCGCCAGGCGCTGAACGTCTTCCGCATGCGCCTGCTCGGCGCGGAGGTCTGCCGCGTGGACGCCGGCAGCCGCACGCTCAAGGACGCGATCAACGAGGCGATGCGCGACTGGGTGACCAACGTCGGCGACACGTACTACCTGCTCGGATCGGTGCTCGGGCCGCATCCGTATCCGCTGATGGTCCGCGAATTCCAGGCCGTGATCGGACGCGAGGCGCGCGCGCAGTTTCTCGAGCTCGCCGCCGTGCTCCCGACGGCGGTCGTCGCGTGCGTCGGCGGCGGCAGCAACGCGATCGGCATCTTCGACGCGTTCATCGACGACCGCGCCGTGCGTCTGGTCGGCGTCGAAGCCGGCGGCGACGAGATCGCCCGCGGGCGCCACGCGGCGCGCTTCGCCGGCGGGAGCGCCGGCGTGCTGCAGGGAACGCGCACGTTCGTCCTGCAGGACGAGGACGGGAACATCGAGCTGACGCATTCGATCTCGGCGGGGCTCGACTACGCCGCGGTCGGCCCCGAGCACGCGTGGCTCCGCGCGCTCGGCCGCGCCGAGTACGCGTACGTGACGGACGAAGACGCGCTGCAGGCCTTTCAGCAGCTCGCGCGGCTCGAGGGGATTCTGCCGGCGCTCGAGTCGGCGCACGCCATCGCGTACGCCGGCCGCCTGGCGCGCGAGCTCGGGTCGTCGGCGGCGCTCCTCGTCAATCTGTCGGGCCGCGGAGACAAGGATGTGCACACCGTGGAGAAGCACCTTGGTCGGCAGTGACGGCCTCTCACGAAGACACGAAGAGGCACGAACACACGAAGATTTTCTTGTACAAGAGAGTTTCGTGGTCGTCGTGGATCTTCGTGATTTCGTGAAATATCGTCACTCGAATGAGAGCGTCTCGTGAGCCGCATCGCCGACGCGTTCGCGCGCCTGCGCGCCGAGCGGCGAACGGGCCTCGTTACGTACTCGACGATCGGCGATCCGGATCTGCCGCGCTCGGCGGAGATTCTGCGCGCGCTCGATCGCGCGGGCGCGGATGTCCTCGAGGTTGGCGTGCCGTTCTCCGACCCCCTCGCCGACGGCCCGGTGATCCAGCGCGCCACCGAGCGCGCGCTCGCCGCCGGCGGCTCGCTGCGATCCGCGCTCGCCACGATCGCGGATCTCAGGCCGCAGATCGCGGCGCCGATCGTCGTCTTCAGCTACGCGAACCCGCTGCTCCGCATGGGCATCGCCGAGTTCGCGCGGCAGGCGGCCGCGGCGGGCGTCGACGGCGTGCTCGCGCTCGATCTCCCGATCGAAGAAGCGGCGGACTTCCGCGAGGCGCTCGCCGCGCGGGCCATCGACACGATCTTTCTCCTGAGCCCGACGACCACGGACGCGCGCATCCGGCGCGCGGCCGCGCTCGGCAGCGGTTTTCTCTACGGCATCTCACGGCTCGGCGTCACCGGCGCGCGCGACCGCGTCGCGTCGGGCGCCGACGCGATGGCGCGCCGCATCCGCGCGCACACGTCGCTGCCGATCGCGCTCGGCTTCGGCGTCTCGCGTCCCGAGCACGTCGCCGAGATCGGCGGCTTCGCCGACGCGGCCGTCGTCGGCAGCGCGCTGGTGTCGGTGATCGCGACCGAGAGCGGGTCGGCGCATTTGATCCCGCGGGTCGAGGAGTACGTGCGCTGGCTGAAAGGCGCCGGCCGGACCGACGCGGCCGAGCGCGCCGACGGCCGGCCGGTGCGGGTATAGCGATGGGCAGGCTCGACGAGCTCCGCGACGACATCGATCGCGTCGACGAAGTGCTGGTGCGGCTGCTCAACGAGCGCGCGCGCGTGGCGTGCGAGATCGGCCGCATCAAGAAGGATCTCGGCATCGAGGTGTATCAGCCCGAGCGCGAGAAGCAGGTGCTCGCACACGTGCGCGGCATCGCGGCGGAAGGGCCGCTCGGGCCCGACGCGATCGCGCGGCTGTTCGAACGCATCATCGACGAGGCGCGCCGGCTCGAGCGGCGCGTGATTGACGGCGACGACGGCGACGGAGAGGATTGGGGTGATTGGTGATGACCCCCAACGCCCAGACAGGGAGCGCAGCGATGGTCGTAGTGATGGAAGAGCGCGCGAGCGAGGCGCAGATCGAGCAGGTCGTGAAGCGCCTCGTCGAGATGGGAATGGACGTCCACCGGTCGACCGGCGTCACGAGAACGGTGCTCGGCGCCGTCGGCAGCGGGCACCCCGACGCCGGGCTGATCGAGATGCTCGACGGTGTCCACGAGGTGCTGCGGATCACCTCGCCGTACAAGCTGGCGAGCCGCACGTTCAAACCGGAGCCGACGGTGATCACGGTGGGCGACGTGCGCATCGGCGGCGACGAAGTGATCGTGATGGCCGGCCCGTGCTCGGCCGAGAGCGAGCCGCAGGTGCGCGCGGCGGCGGCGGCGGTGCGGCGCGCCGGCGCGAAGGTGTTCCGCGGCGGCGCGTTCAAGCCGCGCAGCTCGCCGTACACGTTCCAG
This sequence comes from Acidobacteriota bacterium, assembly GCA_003223775.1. Taxonomy (GTDB): domain Bacteria; phylum Acidobacteriota; class Vicinamibacteria; order Vicinamibacterales; family CAVVIG01; genus QHWK01. The sequence continues at coordinate 1,386 of QHWK01000170.1, read as the reverse complement.
GGCCTCGGCGAGGAAGGCCTGCGGATGCTGCGCGACGCCGCGCGCGCCGAGAACCTCGTGCTCGTCACCGAGGTGATGGACCTGAGCCAGATCGAGCTGATCGACAAGTACGCCGACATCTTCCAGGTCGGCGCGCGCAACATGCAGAACTTCACGCTGCTGCGCGAGCTCGGGCACACGCGCAAGCCGGTGCTGCTCAAGCGCGGCATCTCCGCGACGATCGAGGAGTGGCTGCTGTCGGCCGAGTACGTGCTGAGCGGCGGGAACGGCGACGTCATCCTCTGCGAGCGCGGCATCCGCACGTTCGAGACCGCGACGCGCAACACGTTCGACATTTCGGCGATCCCCGTCGTGAAGAAGCTGAGCCACCTGCCGATCATCGCCGACCCGAGCCACGGGGCCGGACGCCGCGACATGGTCGCGCCGATGGCGCGCGCCGCCGTCGCCGCCGGCGCCGACGGCCTGATCATCGAAGTGCACTGCGATCCCGATCACGCGCTCAGCGACGGCGCGCAGTCGATGTTCCCCTCGCAGTTCGATCGGCTGATGGCGGAGCTGCGCATCATCGCGCCGGCCATCGGCCGAAGCATTTGCCTGGAGCCCGTGGCGCGCCGGGGCTGGGGCGCATGAGCATTAAGAATTGAAGAATGTGGAATGTGGAATTCGTCGTCACGCTGTCACGACCGTGATCACGAATTCCAAATGCCACATTCCAAATTCTTAATTGACGCGCATGCCAAAAGATCTCCCGGTCATCCAACCGCGCGATGCGCGACAGGGCCAGCCTGCCGTCTTCGACAGGATCGGCATCGTCGGCCTCGGGCTGATCGGCGGATCGATCGCGCTCAGGGCGCGCGAGCTGTGGCCGTCGGCGCTGGTGATCGGCGTGGACAACAAGGACGTGCTCGAGACGGCGATGCGGCTGCACGCGATCGACGTCGCGGCCGACGATCTCGTCGTGCTGGCCGAGGCCGACGTCGTGATCCTCTCGGCGCCGGTGAAGCAGAACATCGCCGTGCTCGCCGATCTCGACGCCAACGTCCGGACGCCGGCCGTCGTCACCGACACCGGCAGCACGAAGCGCGGCATCGTGTCGGCCGCGGCGGCGCTGCCGCCGCGCTTCTCGTTCGTCGGCGGGCATCCGCTCGCGGGGTCGGCCCACGGCGGCCTCGAGCATGCGCGTCCCGATCTGTTCGCCGGCCGGCCGTGGCTGCTGACGGCCGCGGCAGCGGAAAATGGCGCCGACTCGGACCGTACGGAACAGCCTTCAGGTCGTCCAACCTCGAACGCCGCGCTCGAGAAGCTCACAGCCTTCGTGCGCGCGCTCGGCGCCGAGCCGCGCCTCGTCGCCGCAGACGCGCACGATCGCCTGCTGGCGTATCTGAG
>QHWK01000323.1 GCA_003223775.1 Acidobacteriota bacterium | reverse complement strand
AGCGGCCGAGGATGCGCGGGAACGAGCCCCACGCGCGCGGGTGCGATTTCGATTCGGCCAGCTTGCCGTCCGCCGCCTTCGATCCCGAGTCCGTGCCGACGCCGACCAGCGGATGCTTCAGCGCCGCGCGCACATCGTCCTCGTCCATGATGGCGGTGATCACGGCGGTCTCGCCCTTGTCGGCGACGACCAGATCGATCGCGGCGTCGCGCGGATCCTTCCCCATCGCCCTGCCGATTTGGGTGAGCGTCATGCCTTCCCACTTGCGCAGCGCCGGATCGAGAACGCTCGCGATCATGACGCCGTCGCCGCCGTTCGCGCCGTACCACTGGTTCTCCCACGTGGCCGCGTTCGGATCGTCCATGTCCTTCTTGATGCGCTCGCGCGTCGCCGGATCCTTGAGGCGCTCGACGAGCTTCTCGAACCCGCCCTCGCGCGCCCAGAGCGGCAGGCAGGAGTCGAGGCCGTTCGACGCACGGGTGTAGGGATACTGATCCGCCGTCACGTCGAGACCGCGCGCGCGCGCCGCCTCGAGCCGCCGCAGCACCTCCGGCATCCTGCCGAAGTTCGCCTTGTAGGCCGTCTTCAGGTGCCAGATCTCAGCGGGAATGCGCGCCTGCTCGGCGATCGTGAACACCTCGTCGAGCGATTCGAAGATGCGCGCGCTCTCCGAGCGCTGGTGCGAGAAGTAGACGCCGCCGTAGCGCGCCGCCACCTTCGCCAGCTCCACGATTTCCGCCGTGGAGGCGAAGCGGTCGGGCACGTACTGGAGCGACGTACTCACCCCGAGCGCGCCCTGCTCCATCGCCTGCGCCGCGAGCTGCCGCATGCGATCGAGCTCGGCCGGCGTCGCCGGACGATCGGCCTTGCCGATCACGTAATTGCGCAGGCCGCCGGCGCCGACGAGCGTCGCCACGTTGATTGTCGTGCGCGAGCGCGTCTCGAGGCGCTTGAAGTAGTCGGCGAGCGTCCGCCAGTCCTGCGAGACGCCGAAGTGCGCCGCGTTCGGCGCCGCGTCCGCGATCATCCGATCGTTGACCGGCGCGATCGACGATCCTTCGCCGGTCACTTCCGTCGTGACGCCCTGGAGCACTTTGCTCGCCGCGCGGCCGTCGACCAGCACGTTGAACTCGGATTGGCCGAGGAGATCGATGAAGCCGGGCGCGATCACCAGATTGGAGGCGTCGACGGTGGATGCGGCGCCGCGATCGGAAGCCACGCCGACCGCCGCGATCCGGTCGCCGGCAATCGCGACGTCGCCGCGGTACCACGGCGCACCGGTGCCGTCGACGATCCGGCCGTTCGTGATCACGACGTCGTACCGGGGCGGCGGCGCCTGCGCGGCGGCAAGCGCGGCGATCGCGCCGCCCGCGGCGGCGAGGCGTAATGAAAACATCACGAGATGCTACCAGATTGCGTACGGGAAAGCGGTCGCCGTGTCCTCGAATCGCGACGCGATCGCCGCCAGTCGATGTAACTTCCGCCGCGCCGTCTGGTCCAACACGTGCAATGGTCAGCGCCGCGCGCTCCATGCGACGATCGATTCGCACGCTTTCCTTATCGCTGCTCCTCGCGATCTTCGGCCGAACGCCCGTACATGCCGCCGCCGACGTTGCCGCCCGAAATGGCGACGCGTCGATCGAGCACGATCGTGCGGCGGGCACCTGGACGATCAAAGCCGGCGGCGCGGCGCTGACGCTCGCGCTCGATGCGACGCGCGACTTCGCGCTGCTCGCGTTGATCTCGCCGGCGGGCAGGGCGTGGGCGCTCGGCGCGGCGCCCGATTCGTTCGTCCGCGTCGGCGGCCGCTCGCTGCCCTTCGGCAACCGAGCCTCCGGCTTCGCGTTCGACGGCGCGGACGTGGCGGCGCACGACAACACGCTCCAGTTGAGCGCCGCGTTCACGCTCGGCGATCTGAGGATCACGCGGCATTACGCCGTCGTCCCCGGCGCGCCGGCGTTCGAGGCGTGGACGACCTACGCGGCGCGATCGGCGACGGCGATGTCCGATCTGAACGCGCTGCAGCTGACGGTGCCGGCTGGGGCGATTCACTGGGTCACGGGCCTGCAGGGGGATGCCGCCGGCGCGCCGGACGGCGCGCCGGACGCCGCCTTCACGCTGCAGACGAGGTCGATCGCGGCGGGCGCACGCCTCGTGCTCGGCGCGGCGAAGCGCGCCTCCGAGCAGACGGTTCCATGGTTCTCGATCGACGGCGCGCCCTCGACGACGGCGGCCGGCGCCGGGACGCCGGAGGACGAGTTCTTCGCCGCGCTCCTGTGGTCCGGCGCGTGGTCCCTCACCGCCGACCGCGCCGGAGCCGGCCTCGTGATCACGCTCGGCCTCGCGGCGATGACGACCGACGTGCAGAGCGAGGTGAACGGCCCGCACGTGATCTTCGGCGCCGCGCGCGGCGGCGTCGCCGGCAGCACCGCAGCGCTGCGGTCGTACGTCATCGACGGCCTCCGCAACGGCCGGCCGATCGTGCCGCGCGTCACCTACAACACGTGGTTCGCCTACGGCACCGAGATCGACGACGCCTCGATGCGCGCGGAGATGACGCGCGCCGCCGCGCTCGGCGCGGATCTGTTCGTCGTCGACGCCGGCTGGTATGCGGGCGCCGGCGCGAACGACCCGTACGACTTCGATTCGGGCCTCGGCGCGTGGTCGGCGGACCCTGCGCGTTTTCCGGACGGCTTGCGGCCGCTCAGCGACTACGCGCACGCGCTCGGAATGCGGTTCGGCCTCTGGATCGAGCCGGAGCGCGTCGCGCTCGCGCTCGTCGACGAAGCGGGCGTCGACGAGCAGTGGCTCGCGAAGACCGGCGGCGACTACGGATCCGATCATGCCGCGCAGATCTGTCTCGCGAGCGAGCGCGCGCGGGCGTGGCTGCTCGCCCACCTGTCGGCGCTCGTCGACGAAGCGCAGCCCGACTACGTGAAGTGGGACAACAACATGTTCATCAACTGCGATCGCGGCGGCCACGGCCACGGGCCGACCGACGGAAATTTCGCGCACGTGAGCGGCCTCTACGATCTGCTGGGGGCGCTGCGCGAACGCTATCCTGATCTCTCGATCGAGAACGTGTCCGGCGGCGGGAACCGGCTCGACGTCGGCCTTCTGCGCTACACCGACGCCGCGTGGATGGACGACCGCACCGCCCCGTCGATGCACGTGCGCCACAACATTCAGGGGCTGAGCGCCGTGTTCCCGCCGGCGTACCTCCTGTCGTTCGTCACCGACGACAGCGACGGCGGCGAACCGCTGCACGACGCGCCCGATCTCCCGCTGTACTTCCGCAGCCGGATGGGCGGCGCGCTGGGCCTCTGCTTCCGCGGCGACAGCCTCACGGAGGGCGATCAGGCGGCGGTCTCCCGGGAGATCGCGATCTACAAGGCGATGCGCGGGACGCTCAGCGTCGCGGCGGCGGCGCTCCTCACCGCACAGGCGGCGAGCGGCGATCCGCCGCCATGGGACGTGCTGCAGGAGAGCACCGCCGCGTACGACGCCGTCGTGGTCAGTGCGTTCCAGTCCGACGAGGGCACGCGCAGCTTCACGATCATGCCGTCCGGGCTGATGCCGGAGGCGACCTACGACGTGTCGTCAGTCGACACCGGCGTGCTCGGGACGGCCACAGGCGCCGACCTGATGGCGAATGGGATCGAGGTCGTTCAGTCGCCGAACTCGGCGGCGCACGTACTGATCGTCACGGCTGTCGCTGAAGGCGTAATTAAGAATTAAGAATTTGGAA
>QHWK01000322.1 GCA_003223775.1 Acidobacteriota bacterium | reverse complement strand
CGAGGGCGTCTGCCGGCGGCGGAATCGGCTCGAGCGGCACGGGCTTCAGCAGCATCGGGCCGCCCGGCGGCGCCGGCACGTGCTCCCACTGCACGAGCGTACGGCCGACGGCGTCGCGAAACACCCAGAGCGCCGCCGCGCCGCCGGCGAGCGTGAGCGCGACGAGGACGACGCCGGCGGCCGCGACACGCGCCGCTGACGGCCCGGCGACGATCGACGCGCCGATCGCTTCGTGTCCCGCCGCCGCCGCGCTCACGATCCGGTCGTCGATCGTCGCCGCGGATCGCGCGAACCCGAGCCGCAGCGCGCGATCGCAGATCGCGTTCACGAGGGCGGGAACGCCGCGAGACAGATCGAACACCCGCCCGATCGCGGCATCCGAGAACTCGACGCGCGCGCTCGGACCGGCGACGTCGATGCGGCGCGACACGTAGCCGGCAATTTCGTCCTCCCGCAGCGGGCCGAGCTCGACGCGCACCGCGACGGCGGCATCCAGCGCGCCGAGCGCCGCGTCGTCCTTCAAGCGCGACGCGAGCGCGCGCGTGCCGGCGAGCACGACCTGCAGCGAGGCCGACGTCCCGTCCGCGAAGCGCCCGATCGCCGCGAGGACCTCCGCCGCCTGATCCTCGGCATCGTCGACGACGACGACGGCGCTTGCGTGAAGCGGCGCGATCGATTCGAGAAACGAATCGAGCGTCGCCGCGAGGCTGTCGCGCGCGACGCGCGGCCCGCGCGCGAGGTCGTCGTGCGAGACGACGCCGAAATCGACGAGCATCGTCCGCAGCAGATCGTCGATCGATGTCGCGCGCCGGCTGACGAGCGACGACATCGTCCGGCGATCGAGCTGCTGCAGCACCGAGCGGCAGACGATCGTCTTTCCGATCCCGTGGTCGGCGACGAGCAGCGTCGCCGGCTGGCGCTCGCCGATCGCGGTCAGCAGGTCGACGACGGCGCGCTCGTGCCCGGCGCTCGGAAAGAAGAACCTCGGATCGGTCGACGCGCCGAAGGGCTCCTCGCGAAGACCGTAGAACGTTTCATAGCCTTCAGGCTCGCGCCGCGGCGCGGGCGCCGGCGGAGGGCGGCGCGGCGGTTCCGCAGGCGGCGGCGGGACGCGCGGCTCGGCACCCGCGCCGGCGACGGCCGCGGGCGCGCGGTCGGTGTCGAGCGGCGTGGGCGGAAACAGATCGAGGAGCGGCCGGCGCCGCGGCGCGCGCGCGGCATCCGGGGAAGCCGCCGTCGACGGCGGCGGAGCCAGCGGCGGCGCGACCGATGGCGGCACGGCCGCCGGTACGCTTCGAGGCGGCGGCACCGAGGCTCGCCCGCGCGCCGATGTCGGGACGCTTGCGGGAGGTGCCGGTGACGCGGGTCCATCGGGCGGCGGCGGCGCCCGGCGAGGCCGCCGGCGACGCTCGACCGCGGGTGGGGCCTCGAATTCCAGGCCGCGGTCGAGATCGTCGAGGCTGGCGAGGAAATTGGGATCCTCGGCGAGCGACGGCTTCTCAACTTCGTCAGCCACTGCCCGACATTTATACCCGCTTCGCTGGTGCGGCGCGCATGCGTACACTCAGTGTGCTCGAATACGGCACACCGTGGTTCGGTTCGGCACAGTCGCGGGTTAAGTGTCTGAAAATGAACGACCTAACTCTGCCATAATTGGTCGTGAATTGACCTTAATGTCATATATACGCACATTCGTCGTCGTGCTTGAGCGTCGGGGAAACGCCTTAAGATACTGAATCTTAAGCCGTTAGTTATACGCGAGCCTTTGGCGTCCTCGTTGCTAATGGACGTCCGCAGGCGGACGTGTGAGTCCGCCACACCGAATCAGCACATGTCTGGGAATCCCACCGCGAATGCCGCCTGGCGCGCCGAGTTGCCGTCGCTCGTCGGCCGAACTGTGCTCCTGCGCGAGGTGGCCTCGAGCGACCTCGGCGCGATCGTGGATCTCCTGTCGGTGTGCGATTCGACGCATTTCGGCATCGACGAGCCGATCTCGGACGTGGCGGTCCAGGACCTGATCGAGCGCGCCGCGCGGGAGCGCGCCGCCGGCCTCTCATTTACCTACGTGATCACACTGGCCGCCGCGCGGACCGTGATCGGTCTCGTGCAGGTGCGTCAGCTCGATCCGATGTTCGAGGCGGCCGAGTGGGAATGCACGATCGCGCCGTCGGCGCGCGGCAGCGGCATCTTTCTCGAGACGGCGCGGCTCGTCGGCTCGTTCGCCTTCGGCACGATCGGCACGCATCGGCTCGAGGCGCGCGTGCTCCTGCTGAACGGGCGCGCGAACGGCGCGCTTCGAAAGCTTGGCGCGGTGCAGGAAGGCGTGCTGCGCCGCGCGGTGCGGCGCCACGGCGAGTATCTCGATCAAGTGTTGTGGTCCCTGCTGAAAGAAGATTGGGGCAACCACTGGGTGTCGACGGCGCCCCGAGTCCACTGATGCAGGAACTCCCGCGTCCCGCGCGGCTTTACGTGTCGGCGATCATCGTCGTCGGCCTGACGCTGCTCGTGGTGCGGCTGCCCGACGCGACCTTCGCGCAGCCGTTGCTCTTCATCGCGCTGCTCGTCCTGTCGTCGATGTCGGCGGCGCTGAAGGTGTATCTCCCGCTCACGACCAACCGCTCGACGATGTCGGTCTCCTACGCGGTGGACTTCGCGTCGCTGCTGCTGCTCGGCCCGCACGAGACGATGCTCGTCGCGGCGGGGAGCGCGTTCAGCCAGTGCCATTTGAACAGCAAGGATCGCAATCCGCCGCACCGGACGCTGTTCAGCGTCGCCTCGCTCGTGATCACGGTGCAGGCGGCGGGCCTCGCGTTTCACGCGCTCGGCGGCGCGCGCTCGTCGATGCCGCTCATGCAGCTCGCGCGGCCGCTCGTCGGCGCGGCGACGGTCTATTTCCTGCTGAACACGGGACTCATCGCGACGGCGATCGCGCTCTCGACGCGCGCGAAGATCATCACCACCTGGAACAACAACTTCCTGTGGAGCGCGCCGAGCTACTTCGTCGGGGCCGGCAGCGCGGCGCTCGCCGCGTCGTTCGTCTCGCACGCGGGCTACTGGGTCGCGCCGCTCACCTTCGCGCCGCTGTACCTCACCTACCGGACCTACAAGGTCTACATGGGCCGCATCGACGACGAGCAGCGGCACGTGCAGCAGACCTCGGATCTGCATCTCGCGACGATCGAAGCGCTCGCGCGCGCGATCCACGCGATGGATTAGACGACGTAGATGCATATCCGGCGCGTGCAGGTGTACTCCGCGGGCCTCGCGCGCGCGGCGGGATTGACCGAAGCGGAGATCCAGGGGGTCAAGACGGCGGCGCTGCTGCACGACATCGGCAAGCTCGCGGTCCCCGAGCACATCCTGTCGAAGCCGGGCCCGCTGACGCAGGAGGAGTTCCAGAAAATCCGCATTCACCCGCAGGTGGGCGCGGAGATCATCGCGGCCGTGCCGTTTCCGTATCCGGTGGCGCCGCTGATCCTCAGCCATCACGAGCGGTGGGACGGCAAGGGCTATCCGCAGGGGCTGTGCGGCGATGAGATCCCGGTCGGCGCGCGCATCCTCACGATTGTCGATTATTACGACGCGGTGACGACCGAGCGCCCGTACCACAAGGCGCTCACGAGCGAGAGCGCGATCGGCCTGCTGAAGCACGAAGCCGGACGCGCGCTCGATCCGAAGCTCGTGCCGCTCTTCGTCGAGCTGCTGCCGTCGCTCGTCGCCGAGCTCGCGGCGACCGCCGAGCACCACGAGCAGATCGAGCCGGCGCAGACGCTGCCCGGATCGACGGCGGTCGGCCTCGTGCCGGCCGGCGCGACGAGCGCGTTCGAGAACATCGCGCTCGCGCACCGCGAGATCTACGCGCTCTACGAGATCGCGCAGTCGATGGGCACGAGCCTCGGCGTCTCGGACACGATGGCGCTGATCTCGTCGAAGCTGTCGAAGATCGTGTCGTGGTCGGGCTGCGCGCTGTTCCTCCACAATCCGGAGTCGGACACGCTGAAGTGCCGCTTCGCCGCGGGCGTCGACGCGCCCAAGCTGCTCGACGCGACGCTGAAGATCGGGCACGGGCTGTCAGGGTGGGTCGCGCGCAACCGGCGCACGCTCATCAACGGCGATCCGCGCGTGACGTTCGAGGCGGCGGGCGTCACCGGGGAGCTGGCGTTGAATTCGGCCATCGTCTGCCCGCTGCAGTACAACGACACGTTCATCGGATGCCTCGGGCTGTACCACGTCGAGCCGAACCACTACAACGAGGATCACCGGCGTCTGCTCGAACGAATCGCGGAGCAGGCCGGCGCGGTGATTCACAATTCGATCGTGTTCGAGCAGACGCAGGAGGATTCGCTCACCGATCCGCTGACCG
>QHWK01000321.1 GCA_003223775.1 Acidobacteriota bacterium | reverse complement strand
TCGACCTTCGGCCCGGCGAGATAGGCAATCAGCGCTTTGGTGGCATCGGCGTTCTTCGACGTCGCGCTGGCTGCAGCGGCGAATCGGATGTCGGTCTGATATTCGCCGGGCAGCGGCCCCAGAACCTCGACGCCGTGAACCGGCAGGATTTCACTGAAGAGCGTCAGCACCATCGCGGCCTTGCCGGCCGCGACGCTCTCGGTCGCCGGCCCGGACCCCGGCGCGAGGATGATCTTCGGCTTCATCGCGGCGGCGATGCCGAGGCGGTCGAACATGCGCTCGATATCTCCACGACTCGCGCCGTCCTGCGGGTAGGTGATCGACCGCGCCTTCAGGAGCGCCTCTTTGAGCGCCGCCGGCGTGCTGACATCGGGTCTCGGAGCGCCGGCGCGGATGCCGATGCCCAGCTCGGAGCGTCCGATGTTCGCGCGCGACGGGCCCGCCAGAACGCCCTGCTTGATGAGATCGTCGATGGCCTGGACGGTGATCATCGTCACGTCGAATGCCTCGCCCGTCTCGATCCGCTTCTTCACCGACGCGGTGGAACCGAACTGGATTGCGAGCGGCCGGCCGATCGCCTGCTCGCACTCCGCGTGAAGCGCCTCCATGCTGCCTTTCAGGCCGTTCGACACCAGGAGGCGCAGCGGTCCGGCCTGTGCAGAGGCCGACAGCATCCCGAGGCACACGAGCCCGGCGGCCGTTGCGGAGAGTGCGGCGATTGAGCGTGTCTTCATGATGAAACCCTGAACAAGTAGCTCGCCTTGACGGTAGCGAGCTGGCCACACATTTTCGACACCAACGGATACGGTAGCGCAGCCCTTCAGGGCTGCCCGCGCGGCCGTCGGCAGGCCTGAAGGCCTGCGCTACTGAGAGGAGGGTCTGCACGCGCCGCCCGCGCGTCTTCTATTTCCGCAGGACGGGGTGCACCCAGCCGGCTGTCAAAATCCCCGGCGACGGCCGGAAGCTCAGATAGTCCACGTGATCGCCGATGTCGAGCCATCCGTGCACCACTCCCGCGGGAACGATGATGATGTCGCCGGGCTTCACGACCTTCTTCACGACGTCGTACGCCATGCCGCCGCACGTCGGCCCGTTCAGTTCGGGCGAGAGGTTGTGCCGTCCGTTCACGATGTAGCCGTCGGTGAACATCGTTCCGCCGCCCGACACGATGTAATAGCCTTCGGTCTGTGAATCGTGCGTGATGCCGCCGGGCGTTCCGCCCGTCGGAGCGGTCGGCATCTGGCGTCCGCACGGCTCTGGTGGGGCCGCGCTCCGGCCGCCGGCCGCAGCGGCGTTGGCCGCTGCGCCCGGCGCCGGGACGGCGACGCCGTTGATGGTCTTTCCACGGTGAACGATTCCCAGCGCGAAGTTCTCGTGCCCGATGTCCACGACTTTGATCGCTCGATCGGTGCCCGGTCCCTTCGCGTTCACGGTATCGACTTCTTCTCTTGTGATGTAGGTCGCGGTGGTCGGCTTCGACTTAGCCGATTGCGTCGATGCGGCCGCCGGACTCAGAACGGCCGCGACGACCGCGGCGCCCAGCAATGTCTTCGTCATACGCTCACTCCTGCTGCGGCGGTGTCGGGTAACCCTCGAGTCGCGGCCGCCCGTGCTTCCACTCCTCCGGCGGCAGCGCCAATCGTCTCGCCGGTCCGGCCCTCTGTCAATTACTCCGGCACAAAGTTTTGCGGTATGCCCCGCGGTCGGATATAGATGGCGCGTGGACCGTCGCGGCCTTGAGGCATGAATGAGAACGACACCTCTCGCCATTCTGGCGGCTGCCGTGGCGCTCGCCGCGCAGCCTCCGCAGGTTGGCCTGATCGCGCCGCTGCCGCCGCCGGCGCCGGCGTCCTCCTTCGACGTCACCGAAAAGTCGATTGTCCAACTCCTCGCCGCGCAGCGGATCGGCACCGTCAATTCGCACGTGCTCGTCGAGAAGTACCTCGCGCGCATCAAGGCGTACGACCAGGACGGTCCGCGGCTGAACGCGATGATCGCGCTCAACCCGAAGGCGCTCGAAGAGGCCGACGCGCTCGACGCCGAGCGCCGCGCGGGCCGCGTGCGCGGGCCGCTGCACGGCATCCCGATCGTCGTGAAGGACAATTACGCGTCGGCGGACATGCCGACGACCGCCGGCTCGCTCGCGCTGGGCGGTTTCGAGACGCGTCGTGACGGGTTCATGGTGAAGAAGCTGCGCGACGCGGGCGCCGTCGTCATCGGCAAGACCAACCTCCACGAGCTCGCCTACGGCATCACCTCGATCAGCTCCGCCGGCGGCCAGACGCGCAATCCCTACGATCCGACGCGCAACCCCGGCGGCTCGAGCGGTGGAACCGGCGCGGCGGTGGCCGCGAGTTTTGCCGCCGCGGGGATGGGCACCGATACGTGCGGATCGATCAGGAATCCCGCATCGGCGAACAGCCTGTGGGGACTCCGCGGCACAATGGGCCTGTCGAGCCGCGACGGCATCGTCCCGCTCGCCCACAGCCAGGACATCGGCGGCCCGCTCGCACGAACCGTCGGCGATCTGCTGCTGATGCTCGACGCAACGGTTGGCTTCGATCCGGCCGACCCGATCACGCGCGCGAGCCAGGGCCACATTCCGCGCACTTACAACGGATCGGTCGGCGACGCCGGACTCGGCGACGTGACGATCGGCATTCTCACGCCGCTGTTCGGCGCCGCTCCGGAAGACGAGGAAGTGGCGCGCATCGTCCGCGACGCCGTCGAAGACATTCGATCGCTCGGCGCCGGCGTCGTCGAAGTCCGCTACAGCGAGCTCGACGAGCTCCTCCGCGACACGAGCGTCATCAACGCCGAGTTCAAGTTCGACCTGCAGGATTTCCTCGCCGGCTTTCCGTCGGCGCCCATGCACTCGCTCGGCGATATCCTGGCGAGCGGGAAGTATCACCAGGCGGTCGAAGGCGTGTTGAAGCGCGCAAACGAGGCGGCCTCGCGCGACTCGGAGCGCTACCGCGCGGCGCTGTCGAAGCGCGAGCAGGCGCGCGACGCGATCCTGTCGATGATGAACGAACGGGACATCACGGCGTTCGTGTACCCGACGCTGCGCCGCAAGCCGGCGGTCATCGGTCAGGCGCAGAGCGGCTCGAACTGTCAGCTGAGCGCGACGACCGGTTTTCCCGCGATGAGCATGCCCGCGGGACTCACAGCCGACGGACTTCCGGTGGGGATGGATCTGCTCGGGCAGCCGTGGAGCGAGCCGACGCTCCTCAGAGTCGCGTACGCGTACGAGCGCCTCGTCGCTCCGCGCAGGCCGCCGAAGTCGACGCCGCCGCTGGCCGGCCGTTGATTGCGGCGGGCGCTTATCCGAGGATGGCAGCGATGGGCCGCCCCGATCGATTCGGGATGGAGACGCCCAGCCATTCGGCCATCGTGGCGTGCACATCGGACAGCCGCGCCGGCGACGGCTTCGCCCCCGCCGCGGCGGACGCCTCGGGCTGGACCGCGAGCATCTCGTCGACGCCTTCCGCGAGAAACAGATACAGCGTCTTCGTGCGATAAGCGGGGTTCTTCTCCGCGTTCAACCAGACGTAGTACGACAACTGCTCGACGTCCACGAACGAGCCGGCCGGATCCGGAGCGACGGGAACGCGATCCGCCGCGCGCGGCTGTGAGAAGAGAACCATGCTGCTGAACGGCTTCAGCTTGTCGCGCACGCCATAGCGTGTGACCACGATGCGCGGCTGCGCCCGCCGGAGCGCCTGAATCGCGGCCCACTCGACGAACGTGTTGTTCATCAGGAGCGTGCCGTTGCCGGTGAGCAGGACGTCGCGCACGAATGCCGTCAGGATGTCGGCCGCGTAGAGCAGCGCGCCGGCAGGCGGAGCGATCTGGAGGCTGCGCGCGTACGCGGCGAACGCCTGGGGGCTCTCGACGCCGCTCTGGATCTTGCGGTTCAGCGCGCGCGTGAGATCGTCGCGGTACGGACGCAATCGGTCGTAGCTCAAACCGGTCACGGAAGCCGGCGCGGCGCCGTCGCTCGCGCCGGACGCGTCGCACAAGGCGTGCAGCGCCTCGTGCGATTCGATGAGCCACGCGTCGAGCGGCGCCGACTCGGTCGCGACCGTTGGGGCGCGTTCACGCCTTCCAGGATCAGCGGGACGCGCACGCCGACGCCCTTGAACCGCGCCCACAGCTTCTCCCGCTGCACGGCGATGCCGCTGCCGTAGATCTGCACGACGAGGCGGCGCGGCGCATCGGCGGCATAGATCCGCGCCTCGACTTCCGGTTCGACTCGCTGGAAGAACGCGTCGACTTCTCCTCGCCACGCGACAAACAGCCCGCGCTTTCGCAGCAGCGCCTGCGACTCGTCCTGGAATCTCGCCGGGCTGCGTTCGCCGAGGCGATCGATGCCGGCTTCCGATTCGACGCGCCGGATGCCGGAGACGGCCTGGTCCAGCTCGCCGCCAGGCCAACGCGAGAGGTGATCGAGCAGCGCGCGCTGGTAGCGCTGCTCGGGGCCGAAGAGCAGCGGCCACTTCTGCAGCTCGACGAGAATGAAAGCGTGAATGGTCGCCGGCAGGCGCGCGAGCACCTCGCTGTGCTGCCGCGCCAGGCTAGCGGCCTCGCCCGTCAATCCCGCGCTGAATTGCATCGCGTGCTCAGAAGGCCAGTTCGGCGAGCGGCCTTCCCTCGCAGTCCGCCATCTTGAAGCCGAGCATCTGCGCCACGGTCGGCGCGACATCCATCGTCCGGATCGGGCGCTCCGTGCCGGTGCCCCTGGGGACGCCTGCGCCGACGGCCACGAGCCACACGCGACGGCACGACTCATCGCCGCTGCGATGGTTCGCGAACCCGTTTCCCGCGATGTCGCTGTCGCGGCCCATCTCCGGCACGACGATGAGCGTCGTGCGATCGCGGTACTGCGGCAGCGACTGCGCATGCTGCCACAGCTCGTGCACGAGCCGATCGGTCCGGCGGATGGCCTCGAGATACAGCGAATAGGCGCCGTAGTGCGCGATGTCGATGTCCCAGAAGTTCACGACGAGCAGCGACGGCGCGAAGCGGTTCATGATCTCTTTCGTCATGAAGAACGTCAGCTCGTCCCCGCTCGTCGGCGCCGCCGGATCGTTGAAGTAGGCGAGGAGCGATTTCGCGAGGCTCGCCTTCACTTCTGCGCCGAGCAGGCGGCCCGACTCGAAGACCCTCCACCCGAATCCCTCGTACCCCTCGTCGAGCGCGAGCATCATTCGTTCGGCGAGCGCCTGCCGGTTCTCGACGCCAGGTCCCGCCTCCGTGCTCACGGCCGCCTTGATCGTGCTGATCAACATCTGCTTCGGCAGGACGACGTTCGCGGAGTACGGATCGCCGAGCGCGCGCAGCTTGCTGCCGCCCATCAGCCCGAAGCTCTTGTTCGTCGCGATCAACCACGCCTCTTCGGGCGGCAGCGCGTGCTCCTTCCGGAACAGCTCGAAGATCGTCGGCGTCACCGGCGCTTCGCTGCCGTACGCATCGACGTTCTGCCGGCTGCCGGTCACGAGCGCGGCCGTGGAATTGAAATGCCCGGTGAGACCTTCGTGACGGCCGTTCGGGTAGACGAGACCCTGCGGCGCAATCTCGGACGTGAGGTGCGGAATGTTGATCCAGCCCTCGGGGGCCAGCGTGTCCTCGTAGCGAACGCCGCCGCCGAACGTGACGACGATCACGCGGCGCTCCGGCTTCTTCGGCGCCCGGAGCTTCTGCGCGTACACGCTCCGCGGCAGCCACCAGTCGGCCATGCACGCCGCCAGGATGCGAAGCGCGTCTCGCCGCGGCAGCCCCATAGCAGTCCCCCTCATCCGCGGGTCGCTGCTGCGCATGGTATCAGCGCTCGGCGCACGCCGCCAGCGCGCGCTGCATCAACGGCTCGCGCCGGACGACGCCGGCGCCCTCGCGAATGACGACCAGCTGATCCGCGTCGACCGCGGCGATCGTCTCCGTCCCGCCGTTCGGCCAGGCCACTTCCAGACGATCGACCCGGGTGCGCGCGCCGAGGCCCATGTGAATCCGCAGATCGTTTTGCGAGCAGAAGCTGCCGCCGCTGCGCACCTCGTCGATCAACCGCCGGCCCGCAAGATGCGCGGTGACGCGCGCACCGATCGCGCTGCGATTCGAGCGCGTGCCGATCAACTGCACGACCAGACTGTGGTTCGCCGCGGCGGCACAGTCGTGCAGGAGGCTCGGCGCGTCGTTCATGTTGTTGACGACGATATCCAGTCGGCCGGAGTGGAACAAATCGCCGAACGCCGCGCCGCGCGCCGCCTTCTTGACGAGCAGCGCCGGCCCCGCGCGCGCCGAAACATCCTCGAACCGTCCGTTGCCGAGATTGCGGTAGAGCAGCTTCTGCTGGTTGTAGCTGTAGGCGCCGCCGATGCGATCGGCTTCAGGATAGACGTGGCCGTTGACGATGAAAATGTCGGGCCACGAGTCGAGGTCGAAGTCGGCGAACCCGGTGCCCCAGCCGAGGTACCGCGTGGCGCCGCCAAGCCCTCCGGTCACCGTCGCATCCTAGAATGAGCCTGCGCCGAGGTTACGGTACAGTGACGTCGTGTCATCGTCGAAGTTCGTCTTCACGATGTCGAGCCAGCCGTCGCGGTTGTAATCGCCGGCGCTCACGCCCATGCCGGCCTGCGCGCGGCCGTCGGCATTCAGCGCCACACCGGCGCGCAGCCCGATCTCGGTGAACGTCCCGTTGCCGTTATTGTGAAAGAGCAGCGACGCGGTGGAATCGTTCGCGACGTAGACGTCGGGCCACCCGTCGTTGTCGGCGTCGAGCACGAGCGGCGTCAGGCCGAAGGCTGGGCTCACCTTGAGCAAGCCTGCCGCCTCGGAGACATCGGTGAAGGTCCCGTCCGCGTTGCCGCGATAGAGCGCGTTGCGGGAGCCAGCCAGCCCGTGCGGCCCGCACATCACGCCGAGGCCTTTCCAGAAGCAGTTGTTCCGGCTTCCCGGCGCGAACCGCATGGCGTCGCCGTAATCGACATACGCCGAGACGAACAGATCCAATCGTCCGTCGCGATTGAAGTCGAGGAACGCGCAGCCCGTATTCCAGCGCGGGCTGGATTGCGACAGCCCGCTCGCGCGCGTCACATCGGCGAACGTGCCGTCGCCCTTGTTGCGGTAAAGCACCTGGCGGCCGTAATAGGTGACGAACAAATCGACGTGGCCGTCGTTGTCGTAGTCGCCGGCGCAGACGCCTTGTCCCCACCCGGTTGCCGAGAGGCCGGCGTCGCGCGTCACGTCCGCGAACGTGCCGTAGTGGCTGTTCCGATACAAGTGGCTCACCGGAGCGGCGTCGCCGTCGGCAGGCGCGAGCCGTGCGCCGTTCACGAAGAACAGATCCGGAAATCCGTCGTCGTCGTAGTCGACGATGGCGACGCCGCCGCCGGTCGTCTCGAGGATGTACTGTTTGGTGCGATCGCCGCCGATGATCGTGCGCGCCGTGAGGCCGGCCGCGGGGGCCAGGTCGCGGAAATCAGCGACTGGTTTGGGTACGCCGTCGTGTTGACCGGCCGACAGCACTGTCAACGCGAGGACGCAGCCAATGATGAGCTTCACGACTCGATTGTTGAGGATAGGCTTGCAAAACGCGGGTGGTCAAGCTAGTCTCGCGCGCAAATTTGCCAGCGATCGATCGCGCACCGCAGGATCGTGCGTTGCATCACGCGGTTGCTCGACACGGAGGACGGAATGAACATCCTGCCGGCATTCTCCTGGCGCTGTGTGTTGACGCTCTCCCTGACGGCGCTCCTCTCCGCGCCAGCCATTGCCCAGGTCGACACGGGCACGATCACCGGCACCGTGAAAGATCAGCAAGGCGGCGTCCTGCCGGGCGCAACGGTCACGATCACGCATGAAGGTCAGGC
>QHWK01000320.1 GCA_003223775.1 Acidobacteriota bacterium | reverse complement strand
GTCGTTGGCGACGATCGGGACGCTCGCCGACTCCTGCACGATCGTGCCGCCGATGTCGGCCGCGGCCCGCACGTTCAGCGTGTACTCGCCGGGCGTGATGTTGGGAAGCCTGAATGTTCCGTCGGCGGCGATCGCCGTCCCGCCGGAGGCCGACATCACCATCATCCCGCCGGGAGCGCGCATCTCTTGCGTGAGCATCACCTGCTGGCCGGCGAGCGGCCGCCCCTGCGAATCGAACGCGGTCCCCGACGCGGTGACCGTGCGCCCGGGCACCAGCGAGAAATCGATGTTGACCGCTTCCTGGCCGACCGTCAGCGGAATGCGCCGCGCGTTCGCGACGACCGTCGTGCCGGGAAAGTACGTCGTCGCGTACCCCATGACGACCTCGACGTCTTTCTCCGTCGTCGTCCACGTTTCGCGCGTCTCGGCGCGGAGGATGTAGCTGCCGGGCGTGAGGCCGACGATCCGGTACTGGCCGGCGTCGTCGGTCTGCGTCGGGATTGCGCCCGACACCGGAACGAGCCGCCGGCGCCCCTCGAAGAACACCTGGCGCATCGCCATCATGCGCACGCTCGAGATCGGATCGCCCGTTTCGTCGTACACGCGCCCGCTGATGACGCCGACGCGCGGCAGATGGAAGTCGATATTGTCGACGAGCTGTCGATCGTTGACCTGCAGCTGTTTGCCGGTCTCGAACGGGCGCCGCTGGCCGTAGCGCAGCTGCACGTAGCCGCTGCGCGTCACGGTGACGGTGTAGCGGCCGGCCGGCAGATCCTTGATCTCGTAGCGGCCGTCGGCGTTCGTGCTCGCGGTCTTGCCGTTGCCGCCGAGCTCCGGCGCCGCCACCGAGATCCGCGCGCGCCGCAGCGCCTTGCCGGTGTCCGCGGCGAAGACGCGTCCGCGAATCACGGCCGTCCCGGTCTGCGTCGGCCGCGCATCGCGCGCCGGCGCCGTCGCCGGCTGCTGCGCGGACGCAACAGCCGGCAACAAGAACAACATGCATAGAGCGCATTGCAACATCTGTAGAGCGAGGCTTTCAGCCTCGCCTCGGCGACCCTGAAAGCGTCGCCCTACGTTGATTTGGCAAGGCGCTTCCAGCCTTTCAGCCTTCTACGCTTGAATTCCTGCCCTCTGCCTTCCTGCCTTGCTGCCCTGCAGAGGTCGCCTATTGGCTCGACGGCCTTGCGCCCGCCGGCAGGCTGAACGCGACGTACTCGCCCGAGTACACGCCGCCGCCGATCGCGACGATGATGTACTGCTTGCCGTCGACCGAGTAGGTCATTGGCGATCCGGACTGCGCCGCCGGCATCCAGACGGCGCCGACTTCGCCGCCCGTCACCTTGTCGTAGGCGCGCAGCATCGCGCCGCGCTGCCGTCCGGGCGGCGCGGTCACCTGCGGATCGCCCATCACGACGACCGTCTTCGTGACCATCAAGCCGACGCCGGACGTTCCCGGCTGTCCGGTCTTCGGGATGTTGAGCCCGGCGAGCGCCGGATTCGTGCGGATCTGATCCGGCGTGTCGCCGTGCGGCGTCTGCCACGCGATCTCGCCGCGATCGAGATTGATGGCGGACAGCATGCCGTACGGCGGCTTGTAGATCGGCAGACCCTGCACCTGCAGCCCGCCGCCTCCGGCCGCCGGCGGCGCCGTCGCGGCGGCGGCCTGCGCCTGCTGCGACGCGGGCGCCGTGGGTCGCGGCGGCGCATCCGCCGCGCAGCAGTCACCCGGACCGAACACTTCACGGAACTCCTGGCCGCCGACGCCCGACACGTACTTGATGTCGGAGAAACCCGGCGGCGGCGCGACGAGCGATCGCGCCGACGGCGCGTTGCTCGCCTGCGCGTAGACGACGTGCTGCTCCGGATCCGCCGCTGAGCCCGGCCAGTTGGTCGCGGTGCCGGCGCCGATCGCGCCGAGGATGCCGTTGACCATCCCGAGAACCGGCGGCGTGAACGGCGAGTCGCCCACCTTGTAGCGCTTCAGCACGTCGAGCGCCTGCGTGCGCAGCGCCGGCGTGAAGTCGATCACATCGTCAGGCACCTTCAGGTAGTTGCGGCCGTAAGCCGGCGGCTTCGTGGGGAAGGGCTGCGTGGGCGACGTCTTTTCGCCCGGCACGTCCGACTGGGGGACCGGCCGCTCCTCGATCGGCCACACCGGCTGGCCGGTGACGCGATCGAACACGTACAAGTACGCCTGCTTGCTCGGCGAGGCGACCGCCTTGATCGCGCGGCCGTTCACGTTGATATCGAGCAGCAGCGGCGCCGACGAGTTGTCGAAGTTCCAGACCGGATGGTGCACGAACTGGTAGTGCCACTTCCGCTGGCCGGTCTTCAAATCGACGCACACGAGCGTCTCGGCGTACAGGTTGTTGCCCGGACGATGGCCGCCGTAATAATCCGACGTCGGCGTTTCGACCGGCAGATACACGAGGCCGAGATCCTCGTCCACGGTGATCTGCGTCCACACGCCCGTGTTGCCGTTCACCGCCCACGACTCGTTTTCCCACGTGTCGTTGCCGAACTCGCCGGGCTTCGGGATCGTATTGAACGTCCAGAGCAGCTTGCCCGTGCGCGCGTCGAACGCGCGGACGAGGCCCTTCGTGTTGTTGTGCGTCGGCACCGTCGCGCCCTCGCGCATCGACGAGCCGACGATGATCACATCCTTCACGACGGTTGGCGTCGAGTGCACGCCAATCTCGCCCGTCTCGAGATCGATCTGCTGGCCCTTGCCGAACACCGCGCCGACCTTCAGATCGATAATGCCGTCCTTGCCGAACGACGTGACGAGCGATCCGTCCTTCGCATGGAGCTCGACGAGGCGATAGCCGGTCGTCACATAGACGACGCGATCGTCGCCCCTGCCGTCGGTCCAGTACGAGACGCCGCGTCCGGAGAGCTGGCGCGGCGCCACCGCGGCGCGCTTGCCCTCGCGCAGGCTGTGCGTCCAGATCACTTCGCCGGTCCTGCCGTCGAGCGCGACGACCGATCGCCTCGTGCCGCCCGTCGTGTACAGCACGCCCTTGATGGCGAGCGGCGTCCCTTCGAGCTTGTACTCGGGACGCGGGCCGAGGTTGTCGGTCTTGAAGCGCCACGCGACCTCGAGCTGGTTGAAGTTCGCGCCGTTGATCTGATCGAGCGGCGAGTAGCGTGTGCCTCGCAGATCGGCGGTGTAATGCGGCCAGTCGCCGTTCTTTGTCGACGGCAGGCCGCTCGCCTGGCCGGCAACGTGCGTGGGGAACGAGCCGCGAGCGAGAACGAGGAAGACGAGCGCCGCCACCGCGGGAAGGACGCGACGAGCCATGATCTACCCCCTCTGGACGGCGGAGTGTAGG
>QHWK01000319.1 GCA_003223775.1 Acidobacteriota bacterium | reverse complement strand
CTCAGGCCTCCTGCGGCCGCATGGGCGGCGCCCAGCTCGAGGACCGGGCTCGGAGCGGCGGCGTGCGCCTCGAGATCCCAGTGCGCCTCGTTGAGCGCTTGCCAGATGCCGTTGAAGTCGGGTTTGCCGTCGGCCGTGCGCGGCGCGCGATAGGTTCGGCTCTGACCTCCGGCGGAGATTGCGGCGACCATCAGACCGACAGTCACGATGCACGCGCGGCCGAGCCGGTTTCGCATTGTTCAACCAGGGAGTATCTAACGCTTCCAAAACGCACGCGTCAAGAAGATCCCGCGTCCGCGGGCGCGTTCATTTCCACGGCTTGATGGTCATTTTTTGAAGATGGCCTTCGGCATCAGCGCATGGACACCCTTCGTTCCATCAACGATCTGCGTGACCACCAGATCCATGACCGCACTTGACAGCAGATACGCATCGTCGCGGTTCATCTTCTTGATCTCGACGATCCAATCGAGCATCTCGCGAGTGGCGATCCGGGCGGCTTCGTCGAGATCCGGGTGCAATCCCATGGTCATGAAGTGTGTCGGCGTCTCAGCCCGAGGCTGCTTCAACGGGTGATTCTTGTGCACAATCACCTGGATTTCACCTTTGAGCGAGGTTTCAATCGCGGACAGGCAGACCTCGCCGTAGCCCTGCGCCGCGTGGCCGTCGCCAACCGACAGCAGCCCGCCCGGGACGAACACCGGCAGATACAGCGTCGTCCCGCCCACCAGATCGCGGTTGTCCAAATTGCCACCGAAGATGTTGGGCGGCCCGCTTGAAACCCGCCCCATCGATGGTGGCGGCGCGACGCCGATCACGCCCCAGAACGGCTTCAACGGAACGAGGACACCCGGCGCATACTCGGTCGTCTTGCTCGCGAGATCCAGCCAGAGCACTCTGTCTTTGGCGTTCGGAAATTGTTCCGGCAGCGCTCCGCGGGTCGGCACGAAACCCTGCCCGGCAATGGGCAATCGCAGGTCGATCGAACGGATTCGGATCTCCAACATGTCGCCGGCGGCGGCGCCCCTGACGTAGATTGGTCCGTTCAGCGTGTGATCCCCTCGTCCACCGTCTTCGACACCCGCGTAGACGTCATACAGCTCCGCGGGAATTTTCTCTTTCGGCACTCCGAGCCGCTCGAAGTAACGCGGGTTTCCGGTCGCCGTCTCCAGCCTGACAATGTCGCCGGAGTCGATCGTCAGCACCGGCTTCAGCGAGGCGTCGAAGAAGCCGCGATGCACCGTGTGGGCGGAGGCCTTCAGCTCGTGAACCTTCGGCGCACTCTGTGCAGACAGACTCGACGAGCAGGCGATGAGAAACGCGAGACAGAGTCGGAGACGGATCATGTGGACCTCCGGTCGAGCGCGAAGTGCCCCATTGTGCGTCAGCCGCGTAGCTTTTGTGAATCAGCTACGCGATGGACGCCGGGTCAGCGCCCGCTGCTACGCCGAGTCGCCGCGAAAGGGCGAACGCGTCGGCCGTCGCCTCGTTCTGCAGCCTATTCCGGCACACCAGGATGTCGCGCACAAGTGTGCGGCGGATCGCCTGCTGGCATTATCGAGCTGAGGGACTCCTGGTCTGCTACACTTCGGCGCCTGACCCGTGTCGTGGGCGCGCTGGAATCGCGTTGCCTGCACGCCCGACGCCATCCGGCCCGGAATCCGACGGTAGCGGTGCAAGTGGTGGGCAATCCTCGGAGGACCGCGATATGTCGTACGGCCCGGCAATCACACTCGAGACCGCCAAGAAGGCGGCGGCCGCCGCGATGGCGGAAGTGCGCAGGAACGCCTGGACAATGGCGGTGGCTGTCGTGGATACCGCGGGCGATCTCGTGTACTTCGAGAAGATGGACGACACGCAGGTGGCGAGCGTACTCGTCTGCCAGGACAAGGCGCGCTCGGCGGCGCGTTTCAAGCGTCCGACGAAGGCGTTCCAGGACATGTTGACGTCGGGCGGAGAGGGCATGCGCGTGCTGCGGATCAAGGGAGCGGTGCCCGTGGAAGGTGGCTTGCCGATCACGATTGAGGGGAAGATCGTCGGCGCGATCGGACTGTCAGGCGGCACGAGCGCCCAGGACGGTCAATGCGCCAAGGCGGGCGTCGATGCGGTCGGTTAACGGCGCAAAGACTGGCGAGCAGGACAAGCAAGGACAACTCGTGCGACGCGCGTCAACGCATATCAAGGACGCCGCCAATTGGGTGCGCGGCGCCGTGAGGACGACACCACGCCATGGTTCGTGAGGACATTCTCCGGAGATTCCCCGAACTGTTCGGGACGCGAACGATCAACGGCCGGACCGTCAACGTCGAAGAGACGATTGCCGCGCTTGCGAGGCAGCTGGGTCCCGATATCGCTGCCGCCCTCGGCGCGCGAGGAGCGCTCCTGCAATCCACCGCCACGGTTCGCGAAAAATATGCGTGGCCGAACTGGGACGACACATTCGAGGATCCCGTTTCTGGGCAATTTCGAACGGTCCGGCAGATCGTTCAAGGATTGGTTGACAACTTCCTCGACCGCGAGAGCCAATGGCGGTGGCGGCTCAATGACGAAGTGCCCATCCCCAGGGACGCTCACCCTTCGTTGAACGCGGGCCTCGAGCTGACCGGTCCGTGGCACCCGCCCGACATGGCGTTCAACGCACTGAATAGCGCGGCGCCGATGAATATGCCGGACTTCGAAGACGCCTCGCCGGCCCACTTCCGGCCCGACGGGACGTCCGAGCGCGAGGCGGTCGGCGTGTTTGCCGCCTTGCAGAACGCGAAAGACATCTTCGAGG
This sequence comes from Acidobacteriota bacterium, assembly GCA_003223775.1. Lineage (GTDB taxonomy): Bacteria > Acidobacteriota > Vicinamibacteria > Vicinamibacterales > CAVVIG01 > QHWK01. The sequence continues at coordinate 287 of QHWK01000319.1, read as the reverse complement.
GACGCTGGACCGATCGTGCGTATGAGGTGACGAAGAAGAATCAACGGCGAGCGTACACGATCAATCGACCGCCCGATCAGTGGCCGACGCGATTTGCCCGGCCTCCGGGGATTCACGTGCGGTTCGATCAGATCACCGTGGCCGGCGAACCTGTGCCTGGCGTCATCGCGGTCGCGGTGCTTTGGACGCTCAACAACTACGAAGCGCTCGCACGCGCCGGCACCGGCGTCTACTTTTACATTCCGAAGATTCAGACGCCCCATGAAGCGCTCATCATCGAGAAGCTT
>QHWK01000318.1 GCA_003223775.1 Acidobacteriota bacterium | reverse complement strand
GGTGAACTTGTGCTCGCCCTTGAAGGTGAGCATGTCGGCCTGATCGACGAGGAACCCGGTGCCGATCGCGTTCGGCTGATCGTTCTCGTTCTGCGCCATCGGCCCGTTGATCGTGTTCGTCGGCCAGAGCTTCAGGATGTTCAAGCCGACCTGGCTGACGGCCGGATGCGTGAGCGGGATCGTCGCGTTGGTGAAGAGGCCGCCGGTCGCGATCGATCCCGTGCCAGTCGCCGGGCACCGCGCGTTCGCCGCGCCGCCGCGGCACCACGGGTTGAAGAGCACGACGGGCGCGCCGCTGATCGTCGAACGCGAGAAATCGCCGTTGCGCTGGTTCGCCGTCGGCCAGATCTCGGCGAGGTTCCGCGTCGTCCCCGACCGGTAGCCTTCGGTCGCGACGTAGAAGAACGTGCGGTCCTTCACGATCGGACCGCCGACGCCGCCGCCGTACAGGCGGTAGTACGCGTCGGACAGGCCCGTGTTCTCCTTGGTCTTGCCGGGGGTCTGCGCATCGAAGAAGTTGAGCGACTGGCCCCACACCGGCCGCGTCTGATAGAACCCGCTGCCGTGCATGCTGTTCGTCCCCGAACGCGCCGTGACGTTGAACACGCCGCCGCCGGTGCGCCCCATCTCCGCGTCGTAGGTATGGACCTGGACCTTCACGTCCTCCACCGCCTCGATCGTCGGATTGAGCACCGCGCGGCCGCGCAGCTCCGTGATCGGCACGCCGTCGAGCAGGTAGTTGTTCGCGCGGACGCCGCCGCCGCCGAGCGAGACGCGCGACGCGTTGGTCTGATCCTGCTGCCGGTTGAACTGCGGATCGCCGACCGGCGTGAAGGTCGGCACCGTGATCCCGATGAGGAACGCGTTACGTCCCGGCGCGGGCAGCGACTCGAGCGCCTGGCGATCGAGGACGCCGCCGGTGGACGCGTTCGACGTGTCGATGAGCGGCGACTGGCCGGTCACCGTGATCGACTCTTCGAGCGCGCCGATCTGCAGCATCACGTCTAGCGTGATGAACTGCTGCGTGCCGACGATCAGCCCTTTCGATTCGTACGTTTTGTATCCGGTGAGCTGTGTTTTGAGCGTATAGGTGCCGGGGGCGACCGCGGGGAAGTTGTACTGGCCGACGGCGTTGGTGACGACCTCGCGCGAGATGTTCGTCGCCTCGTTGACGAGCGTCACCGCGACGCCGGGAATCACGCCGTTCTGATCCCGGACCTCACCTCGCACACCGCCGGTGAACTGCTGCGCGCCCGCGACGGCGGCGACGAGAAGCAGGAGCACCCCGCATAGAGCTCCCCTGGGAACGTGTCTGTGCATGACATCCCTCCGTGAAGACGACCACAGGATCGGAACGCAACTGCCGACATCGGAGCAGAACCGATGGAACATGTGCGCGGAGAACGGCGCCATTCTAGTGCCCTTCGGCCGATGCGCAATCACGAAATGCGGTACCCTGACGCCGAAAATGTCGGACGCAACGATTTGGATCGGGCGTGCGGCGGCGGTCGCGTGTCTGATCGTGGGATCGACGTCGAGCGCCGTGGCGCAGGCCGACGCGCGATCGTCAATCGCGCGCGGGATCGAGGCGCTCCATTACTTCGAGTACGAGGAGGCGAACGAGGCGTTTCGCGAGGCCCATCGCCTCGACGCCAGCCTCGTGACGGCCTGCTGGGGCGAGGCCCTAACCTATCACCAGACTCTTTGGCGCAAGGAGGACGTCCAGGCGGGAAGGACGGCGCTCGCCCTCTGCGGCCCGACGTCCGCGGCGCGCGCCGCGAAGGCGGCCACGCCTAAGGAAAGAATGTTGCTCGCGGCGGCCGACGCGCTGTTCGGCGCCGGTGACGCCGCAGCCCGGCGCCGGAATTACGCCGACGCGATGGCGCGGCTGTACGCGCAGGAGCCCGACGATCCCGATGTCGCGTCGTTCTACGCGCTCGCGCTCCTCGGCACGATGGCGCGCGGCCTCATCGGCTCGCAGGATCCGCACGAAGGCCACAACCGCGAGCTCGCCGGCAGCGCCACGCAGGCGCGGGTGAACGAGATCCTGCAGAAGGTGCTGCGCGTCCACCCGGCGCATCCGGGCGCGCTGCACTACATGCTCCATGACAACGACGACCCGGAGCACGCGCCGATCGCGCTGCCGGCGGCGCAGGCGCTCGCGCGGCTCGCGCCCGACTCGAGCCACGCGCGGCACATGCCGTCGCACATCTTCGTGCAGCTCGGTGCGTGGCAGGATGCCGAGGCCTCCGACGCGGCGGCGTTCGCCGCCTCCGACGCGTGGGTGAAGCGCAAGGGGCTGCCGGCCACGCTGCGCAGCTACCACGCGCTCGCGTGGCGGGAGTACGAGCTGCTGCAGCTCGGACGCTACCGCGAGGCGCGCGCGACGCTCGACGAGATCGAGCCGGTGGTGGAGGAGAGCGGCCAGCTCACGCTCCTCAGCGATCTCTCGACCATGCGCGCGCGCTACGTCGTCGAGACGGCGAGCTGGCACCTGCTGGCGCGCCAGAGCACGTTCGGCAACGCCGACGAGCTCTTCGCGATCGGCATGAGCGCGGCGCGCACGGGCAACAGCGACGCCGCCGAGCGCGCACGCGGCGCGCTTAAAGATCACGCGCGCGACGAGCGGGAGGGCGACCTGCGGCCCGCGATCGCGATCATGGAGCGCGAGGTCGCGGCGAACATCGCGTTTGCCGCCGGCCGCCGCGACGAAGCGCTCGCCATCCTTCGCGTCGCCGCGCAGGACGAAGCGGCGCTGCCCGCGCCGCTCGGATTGCCCGAGCCGATCAAGCCGGCGCCGGAACTGCTCGGGGAGCTGCTCGTCGATACGGGGCGCGCCGGCGAGGCCGACGCGTTCTTCGAGGCCGCGCTGCGGCGCAATCCGAAGCGATCGCTGTCGATCGCGGGCCGCGCGCGCGCCGCCGCAGCGAGCGGCCGGGCGCCGGGCGCGCGCGCGCACTACAGCGAGCTGCTGGCGAACCTTGCGGGCGCCGACGAAGACTCGGCGCTGGTCCGCGAAGCGCGCGCCGTGCTGGAGCAGGTCGACACGCGGGCGCCGTGGTGGGTCGGGCTGTTTGCGAGCACCGGCGGGCTGATGATCGTCGGCGCGGTCGTGGTGGCGATCGTCGCCGGCGCGATCGTCGTCCGGCGCGGCAGGAAGCGGCCGCCGCCAAAAAAAATGGGCCCGCGCGAGCGGGCCCATCGTCGGAATTGATCGAGAGGGCACGGCCGTGCCCTACCAGGCTAGCCCATAGCCCCAGCCCCGACACGCTACCGCGCGGCCGCCTGCGTCGACGGCCGTTCGGACGCCGGCAGACTGAACGCCAGATACTCGCCGGAGTAATTGCCGCCGCTCACCGCGACGACGATGTACTGCTTGCCGTTGGCGAGATAGGTCATCGGCGAGCCGCTCTGCGGCGCGGGCATCCACAGGGCGCCCACTTCCTTGCCGTTCGTCTTGTCGTACGCGCGCAACATCGCGCCGCGCGGATGCGTGTCGGTCGTCGTGATCTGCGGATCGCCGAGCACGACCAGCGTCTTGGTCACGAACAG
>QHWK01000317.1 GCA_003223775.1 Acidobacteriota bacterium | reverse complement strand
ATCCGCCAGCCACATGCCGTGCTCGCCCCGCGTGATGAGCACGGCGTCGCACTGCGCGCGCGCGCGAAACGCCCGCGCGGCCTCGCGCGCATCGTCGTCGGTGCGGATGCGCGTGTGCGTCGCCGCTTCCGCCTCGTGATGGTTCGGCGTCACGAGCGCCGCGCCGGCGTAGCAGTCGAGATGGGGAATCTTCGGATCGACGACGACGGGCGCCGGCGATCCGCTCGCGCGTCGCGCCGACGAAAGCAGCGCTTCGACGACGCTGCGCGTGATGGCTCCCTTCAGGTAATCCGACACGACGAGCGCCTTCGCGCCGCGGGCGAGCGATGCCGCGCGATCGACGATCGCGCGCTCGACGGCGCCCGACGCGTCGGCGTCCTCCTCGTAGTCGATTCGCGCCACCTGCTGATTGCGCTCGGTGACGATGCGCGCCTTCTCGGTCGTGCGCCGCGTGCGATCGACGACGAGCCCGGCCGCGTCGATTCGCGCGGCCGCGAGGCGATCGCGTATCGCCGCCGCTGCCGGGTCGTCGCCGACGATGCCGACGAGCGACACGCGCCCGCCGAGCGCCGCGAGATTATGCGCGACGTTCGCCGCGCCGCCGAGCCGCACGTGCTCCGACTCGAAGCGGACGATCGGCACCGGCGCCTCCGGCGAGATCCGCGTCACCCGCCCGACGATGAAGCGATCGAGCATCACGTCGCCGACGACGAGCAGCGGGACGCCGCCGAAGCGGCCGACGAGTTCGGCGGCGCGCGCCGGCGTCACTGCGCGGCTGCGGCGGGCGCGCTGCCGTGGCGCGGCGGCCAGCCGAGCGCCGCCGCGTCGGCGGCGGCCGGCAGCGTGATCACGATGAGGAAGAGCATCAGCACTTCGGAGTCGCCGAAGTTGTACTCGAAGAGGCCGGCGGTGAGGAGCGCGAGCACGGTCGCGAGCGCCGCCGCCGGGAGAAAGCGCTCCGAGCCGGACGCGAAGCGCTTCTGGAGATCGCGGACGACGGCCACCATGAACCACAGCCAGAGCGCGAGCGCCGGCAGGCCGCGCTCGGCGGCGATCTGCATCGGGTCGTTGTGCAGATGCGGGTTCACCTTGTTCACCGCATCGTCCCCGCGGAACTCCTCGTAGCGCCGCTGCACCATGTTCGGCCCGACGCCGACGAGCGGGTACGCGGCGATCATCCGTTCGCCCTCGTGGATCATCGCCATGCGATCGAGGCGCGTCGGATCCCTGTTGTCGAACATCGAGACGAAGCGCTTCGTGATCATGCCTGGCGCGAGCGCGAAGAAGATCGCGGCAACGATCGGCAGCACGGCGAACAATCGGAAATCCTTCAGCGCGAAGAGCAGCGCCGCGCCGGCGCACACGCCGACCCAGGCGCTGCGCGTGGAGGTGAGCGCGACGGCAACGGCCAGCGCCGGCAGGACGAGCGCCGCCCACGTCCGGTCGGCCGTGTCGAAGAGCACGCGCGCCGAGGCGATCGCGATCGCGATCATCAGCAGGCCCGAGTACGTCATGTAGTGGCCGAGCGTGCCCTGCGGCCGCTGGCTCAGTTGGTCGTAGTGCAGGATGCCGTACTGGATCACGCCGAAGGCGGCGCTGACGGCCGCGCACGTCAGCACGACGGTGACGAGTGTTCTCGTCTGCGCGCGCCCGACGAGCCGGTACACGGCCGGCACGAGAAGAAACAGCACGAGCTGTTTGCAGTCGGCGAGGCTCGCGCGCGGATCCGATGAGAACGCCGCCGAGACGAGCGTCGCGGCGGCGTAGGCGGCGAGCGCCCAGAAGAACCGCGGCGCCGCGACGCGTTCGCGCTTGACGACGAGCGTCGCGGCCCAGCAGACGAGCGCAATGGTCAGCAGAATCTGGGCGACGGCGATCGAGAACTGCAGCGCGCCGGCCACCGCAATCAGCGCGACGGCGCCGGTGTGCTCGAGGCCGTCGCCGGCGACGGGCTGCGGCCGGTCGAGCGCGAGCGCGTCGTTCACGTTCATCAATGTAACCGCCCTACTGTAGCGCAGCCCTGGAGGCTCGCGCTCTTACGATCCGGACCTCGACGATTCAGCGCGCGCCGCGAGCGCCCGCTTCGCGGCATCGAAGACGCGCAGCGGATCGATCGACGTGAGGCAGCGGAAGTCGCCCGGCTCGCAGATACGCTGGTCGCACGGGCGGCAGGGGAGACCGCCCGCCTCGACCGACTCGGTCGCATGCAGCGGACTTCGCCACGGCGCCGAGCGCGCCGGCAGCGTCGGCCCGTAGAGGCCGACGATCGGCACGCTCGTCGTCGCGGCGACGTGCAGCGGACCGCTGTCGCCGCCGATGTACAGCGACGCGCGATCGAGCAGCGCGCGCAGCTCCGTCAGCGAGATCTCCCCGGCCGTCACGACCTGCGCCGATCGCGCGGCGCCGAGCCGCTCCTGCGCCGCCGCGATCACGCGCGCGGCGGCCTCGCGCTCGGAGGGCCCCGACGTCACGACGATGCGCCGCCGCGGATCGTCGCGGGCGAGCGCGCTCACGAGGTCGACGAAGTGCGCCGCCGGCCAGCGCCGGAACGGATTGCCCGCGCTCACGTGGAGGACCACGATCGAATCGCTGTCGTGTACTCCCGCGCGCGAGAGGCGTTCGGCAACCACTGCGGCCGCCGCCGGATCTGGCGGCATCTCCAACTGGTCGGTCGCGCGATCGGGCGGCGCGATGCCCAGCGGCGCGACGAGATCCCACTGGTTCTCCACCGAATGCCGCGGGCGCAGCTCGCGCGGGCGCGCGACGCGGTCCGTATACATCCAGCTGCGGCCGGAAATCCGGTAGCCGATCCGGCGCGGCGCGCCGCTCAGCCACGCGAGCAGCGAGGCGCGCGGCCCGCCGTGGAAATCGATGGCGAGATCGAATCGCCGCGCGCGCAGCCGCAGGCCGAGCGCCACGTCGCGGACGAACCCGCGCAAACCGCGCGCGCGCGGCGCGACGATCACCTCGTCCAGATGAGGATTCCGTTCGACGATCGGCGCGGCCGCCGGCTCGACGACGTAGGTGATGTGCGCGTCTGGAAATCGCCCGCGCAAGGCGCGCACGGCCGGCGTCGTGAACACGACATCGCCGATCTCGCGCAGGCGGACGAGGAGAATCCGTGAGATGGGGTTACTCGCCTTCGATCGTGGCCTC
>QHWK01000316.1 GCA_003223775.1 Acidobacteriota bacterium | reverse complement strand
CAGCTCGTGCCAGCTCCTGGGCACCGACTGGCGAAGCGCGCCGCGCTTCGTGTCGAGGCGCAGCGAGCCGTCCGGCTCAATCTGCAGGGACGACGTTCCTTCGGCGCGAATCACGACTTCGTCGAGATCGGCGCCGCGATCGAGCCTCAGCTCGTACTCGAGACGCGCCGATCGCTCGTGGAGCCGCACCGTGACGCCGCGATAGAGATCGCGCCACGCGACCGCGCCGAAGGCGGGCACGTCGGATCGCCAGCGGCTCGAGTCGCCGCCCAGATAGAAGTTGTAATGCGTCGCGCGCCGCTGCTCGCCGGTGGGCACGACGGAGGCCGACGCGCCCTCGAACGCGAGCGAGATCGTCGCCGCAGGATCGGCGTCGGCGCGCAGCGTCACTTGCCCCCGCTGGACGACTGCGGTCATCGAGCCGTAGCGGCCGGCGAAGTCGATTGGTCGATCCCACTGGCCGCGGTTGGGGATGAAATCGATCGGCCGCTCGACGTGGCTCGCCGCTAGGCGATCGGCCGAGGTCGCGGCGCGAGGCTCAACGGAGATCGCGCCCACCAGCGAGAGCGCGGCCAAAAGACAGGCAGCTCGTGCAGTGTGTCGCATGTCGGATGCCTCCGGACCGGCGCGTAGTGAGCGCAAGCCCGGTGCCCGAAGCATGCTCGTGCGGCGAACGACGCAAGCAGACTCGAATGGTCAACTGCGCATCGCGAGCCGCGCCGCGGCTGTGAAGGCCCGCCACTGCACTGAATGGATTCCGGTCAAGGAGATGCGGACTCAACCCTAATTCACTCGGCGCCAGCTCTTGCCGCCGTCGGTCGTTGCGAACCTCCGGCTGTCGGCCGCGGTCACGGTTGCGTTCGCGGCGTCCGAGGCGCGCACAGACTGGAGATCAATCGCCTCGGGCAGCGACGCGCGTCGCCAGGCGGCGCCGTCGGTCGAGAGCAGGACGAGACCGCCCGGGCCGACGAGCCAGCAGACGGTCGGCGACGGCGCGCTGCCCGCCGTCAACGGCGTCGCAACGCCGGTCGATTGCGGCTGCCACGTCAGGCCGCCGTCGATCGAGCGTTCGATGCCGGACGCCACGATTCGCCAGCGGCTGTTGGGATCGGGCGACAGGATCTGAACCGGAACGTCGAGGGCCTTTGCGAGCGCTCGCGCACGCTCGCCGAGAAATCGCGCCTGAGGGGCAGGCGCGGACGTCTCGGCGAAGGTTTGCGGCACGGCCGCTTCGGCTGCAGCAGTGGGCGGCGTCGGCGCGACAGGAGGCGGCGGCGCTGCAACCGCGTCGCGCGCAACCGGTGGCGCAGCCGCTGGTGCAGCATTCGTTTGCTCCGCGCGGAGTCGAGGCGCGCGCGCGGCGTCCGCACGGCCGGTTGCGCCGCGCGGCTGATCCGATTTCGCCTGGAGCTTCTGGTCGGACGCGAGCTCCGTGCTCGTCGATGCAGCGGGCTTCGCCGTATCGACCGACGACGGCGAGGCAGCAGCCGCGGCCGCTTGCGCGCGCCGGGCGGCCGGCCGTGGCTGCAGCGGTGCAACCACAACCCACACGACGGCCGCGGCGGCCGCTACGGCGAGCGGCGCGATCCACTTGATCGCGGACGCGTGCCGCCACGTGCGCGCGAGCGGCGGCGCCGTCCTCGCCATCGCGGCGACGAGCGCCTGACACCGCGCGCAGCTCGACGCGTGCCGCTCCGCCGCCGCGCGCTCGCGCGCCGACAGCGCGCCGTCGGCCCACGCGGCGAGCGTTGCCGCGTCGAGGCAATCCGGCGCCGGCGGCGTCGGCGTTCGGCCGCGCAGCGCTTCCCGCAGCAGCCGTCTCGGGACGTCACTCATAAATGACCTGTTTGAGATCGAGCGGGCCGGGATCGTCCACGACCGACGCGAAGCACGCCGCGATCTCCTCGTCGCTCAAGCCCGCCTCGTCGCGCAGATGACGTTCGACGTCGCGGCGAATGGCCGCGCGCGAGCGCGCGAGGCGGCGAGACGACGTCGCCTCGCTCTCGTCGAGCGCGCGCCCGGTGTCGGCGAGCGTGAGCTCCTGCACGTAGTAGCAGCCGAGCCGCAGCCGATCGCGCGGCGTCAATCGGGCAACGGCGCGTCCGAGCGCCTGCCGTATCAGCACGACAAAGCGCGCGCGATCCGGATCCGGGTCGCCGCCGCGCGCGGGCGGCTCCTTGTCCGACAGCGGCTCGACCCTGCGCTCGACGCGCACGCGATCGACGTAGCGCTGCGCGAGCACGGCGCGCAGCCACGTCGCGAGGCTGCTGCGGCCCTGATAGTAGCGGAACAGCGACGGCCGCTCGCCCGCGTCGTTCGCGATGCCGTACAGATCGGCGTACAGCGAATCGGCGATCTCGCGCGCGCCCTGCGTGCGATCGAGCGCGTCGGCGGCGCGATACAGCAGCGGGCGGTACTCGCGCACGAACCGCTCCCACGCGCGCTCGTCGCCCTCGGCGCACAGCCGCGCCAGCTCGAGATCAGCGGAATGCGCTGCCACGTTCAGCCGGACACTCCATCACCCTGCGGCGATCACTTCTTCCACAGCCGCTCCCACCAGGCCGGCTCGGCGCGGACCGGCACCGCCCCACCCATTTTCTTCCGGATGTCCGCAACGTTCCACCCGGTGAGCGACGCGAGCCCGGCCGCCTCTCGCGCGCGCCGGTCGTCGACCGCACGCCGATACTCGGCCGCGGCGCTGCAGGTGTCGCCGCCCGTCCACGCGTGGCGCAGCACGTAGCGCCCCTGAAAATTCGAGCGATCGCCGGTTTCCTGGAACACGAGATCTTCCGGGAAGTGCGCGTTGTCGTAGCGGACGTGCAGGCGCGACAGCAGCACGTTCGGCGGCCGGCTCTCGCCGCCGTCGATCCAGAACACGCCGAGTTGCCGCAGTTCGTCGCCCGACAGCGGATCGGCGGCGCACGGATCGCACCAGCGCATGTCCCACGCGTACTCGAGGAACACGGCGCGGCCGTCCTGGTTCTCGACCTGCCGCGCGAACATCGCTTTGTAGAAGCTCGCGAACTCGCCCGAGTGCTTCAAGTAGACCGGGAGATCCATGTCGGTCGGCAGCTTCACCGTCCGGTAGTTCGTCGTCTCCACGCGGCCGTTGCGCGTCAGCGCGTAGACGAACAGCTCCTGCGGGCCTGCCGCGTTGACCATGCCGAGGCGGATCGGCAGCATGAACTTCGGCGATTCGTACGCGACCTGCAGCGGCCGCAGGTACGAGAAGCCAAGGCGCGCCTGCTCGGCGAGGTTCACCTTCGCGACGAAGAAGCGCATGTTCTGTTTCAGATACGTGCCAATCACCTCCGACGCGCCGGCCGGAATGCGGTAGCCGTTCTGCCGCAGCCACGCCTCGAGCCCCGCGCTCTGCTGCGCGGAGAGGATGAGGATGTCGTACTCGCCGACGGTGTAGGTCGCCTCGATGGTGACGCCCAGCGCTTTCGCCAGGCTCGCCGCATCCTTCGCCTGCGCCGCGGGCGCGCGCGCGGCCGCAAACGGCATCATCGAGTCGAACATGCGGCGCTCGCACGGGTTCGCGTCGAAGTACTCGACGAGCCGCGGCGCCGAGTACGCGTCGAGATGATCGACGAGCGCCTTGTCACCGACGTGGATCTGGTCGCGCGCGAGGAAGGTCGGCACCGGAATCACGACGGCGAATTCCTTCGGCGCTCCTTCGAAATCGTTCGCCATCGTCATGACGGTGCGATCGCCGTCGCGCACGAGCACGACCTGCTCTGCTCCTTCTAGGCGGCCCGCAGCGCGGGCGCCGGAGTCGAGGCGGCGCGCGGCGGCGCCCACGCGTACCGGGTGCCCGGTACAAGTCGATCGATCAGCGGGACGAGCGTCGCGCACGCGGCGAGCGACCACAGCAGCCCGTTCGTCCTGAACAATCGGAACTGCACGTACCACGCGCCGAAGGCGACGAGCGCGGCGAACAGCACGCGCCCGGCGCGCGAATCGGGCGTCGTCTTCGGATCCGAAATCATGAAGAAGGTGAACAACAGCAGCGCGCCGCTCTCGAGCCGATGCAGGGGAATCGCGAGCGGCTCGCCGAGATACAGCGATCGGCCGAAGACGAGCGCGGCGTAGCACACGATGAACGCGTAGGTGACGTCGGAGCGCGCCGCGCGGTTGACGACGAGCGAGCCGGCGCACGCGAGAAGAAATGCGAAGAACGCCGGCGCGCCCCATTGCCCCGGCGAGACCCACACCTGATTCGTGATCAGCAGCATCGCGACAATGCCGCCGTTAGTGGGGTTGAAGAGGTGCTTGCCGCCGGCGCGAATCAGGAACTTGCCGGCGATCGTCACGATCGCCGCGAGCGCGGCGAGGTCGGCGCGGTTGGTCCGCAGCAGCAGACAGAGCGAGAGGCCGGAGATCAAGGCGCTGCGCGCGCTGGATCCAGACGGCGATCGAGTCCGGGCCAGCCGATCGCACGTCCACTGCGTGGCGAGCACCGTCGACAGCAGCAGTGCCGCTCTCGAAATCGTGATGTCGAAATCGAGCCAGCCCATGCCGTAGACGAGCAGCGATGCGAGCGTGCCGAGTTGATACAGGCGCGGATCGGCCATGCCAGGCTCCCTGGCCTTAGAACGATCGCGCCGCGTTTTCTTGCAGGCCGCCGGCCGGCGGCGCCAGAATGATGCACTCTGCACTCCCCGAGGATGCCGGTTCCAGAAGGAGGTCACCATGTCGATGGCGAACACCGTTTCGGTGGACGATCAGAAACGCGCGATCGAGCAGCTCATGGCGTATTGGTCGGCGCACGATCTGGATCGCCTGCTGGCGCTCTTCACCGACGATGCGATCTACGAGGACGTGACGATGGGCGCGGTGAATCGCGGCGCCGCCGAGCTGCGGGCGTTCGGCGAGGGATTCTTCTCCGGCTTTCCCGACGTCACCTTCGAGCTGCGGTCCGCGTTCGCCAACGGCGCCAGCGGCGGCGCCGAATGGATATTGCGCGGCACACACACCGGCGACCTGCCGGGCATGCCGGCGACGCGCAAGCGCGTCGAGGTGCGCGGTGCATCGATCATCGAGTTTGCCGGCGACAAGATCCGCCGGTGCTCCGACTACTGGGACATGGTGGCGTTTCTCAAGCAGCTCGGCCTCATGCCGCCGGCGTAGAGGCATTCATCGCCCGTAAGCGCGTCTAACGGCGGGCGATGTATGGGACCAGGCTGACCCGGAACGCGAGGAACTGGAGCGCGCCGGCGAGCAGAAACATGCCGGCCGCGGCGACCGGACCAACCGGCGTGCGCCATCGCACGCACGCCGCGATGCCGGCGATCGACGCGGCGCCGATCACGAGCGTCATGGCGATTTCGGTCGGGAAGAAATGGCCGGAGACGATCCGCGCCCACCCGAGCAGGAAGAGCCAGATGAAGATCATCACGGTGAGCCAGAAGATGAAGCACGGCAGCGCGGCCCACTTCGCGATTGGTTTGCCGCGCAGGCCGGCGACGATCGGGAACCAGAGCGGCAGCGTCTGGACTTCGTGCCGCAGCGAGCCGGGCGGCACGCTGACGGCGCCGACGACGTAGAGGGCCACCAGGATCGCCAGCGCGCCGAAGCCGACGATTCTGGCGTTGGTCATTCGTGGGAATCAGACGAGCGAACCGAGGTGGGCGTTCCCGCGGCGAGCCGATACGTGCCTGGCGCGAGCATCGCCGCGTAGCCTTCCGCCACGAGCGCACGGTTGCCGAGCCCGGCATCCGGCCGCGACAGGCCGGCGACGCGCGCGAGCTCGCCGGGCACGGTCATCCCGGCGCCTGCCAGGAAGCCGCGCGCGATCTCCCGCAGCGCGGTGCCGCGGTCGACGCGGCGCCGCAGCGCGTCGGGAAATCGGCCGACGGCGAGCGTCCAGATGTAGGTGAACGTCGGTTGATAGAAGACCGCGCTCGGCACGACGACCATCGCGGCCTGCAGTTCATCGAGAGCGCGGCTGAACGTCGCGCGGCTTTTGACGCCGGCCTCCTCGCGCAGATCCGCGGTCGCCATCTCCCACTCCCGGCGAAGCACGTGGAGGATCGCTCGCGCGGTCCTGGAAAGCCGCCGTGGTTCGTCCGAGCGGCGCACGCCCCACACCGCGTGAAAGTGCGGAACCAGGCGCGGCGCGATGAACGTCGCCTTGCCGCGGGCCAGCTTCGCGTAATACACGTTGCCGCGGGCGACGATCTCGTCTTTCAGGGTCCACGCGAGCGACGCCTCGGGATCCTTCTGCACGTTGCGCGGCATCACCGCGTCGCGGCGTCCACAGACGGCGACGTAGAGCGACGGTCCGGAGCGCCGCGAATCGGTCATGCACGCGGCGAAGCCGACCTCGTCGATGAAGCGCTCGGCGTCGTAGACGCTTTCGATCTGCCGCGTCCCTTCGCGGCGCCACCGCTCGTCGCGGTATTCTTCGATCGCGGGAGGAAGCTGGAGCCTGGGCCTCATGTGGCGTACGAAAAATCGCTTTGGTAGGCGGTTGGAGGGACGGCGTGCCCGATCAGAAGCTCGCACCGTTTGTCGGACAGAAATACGTTTCGATCGAAACGTTCAAGAAGAACGGCCAAGGCGTGAAAACGCCCGTGTGGTTCGTGCTGCACGACAACGCGTTCTACGTCTACACCGAAGCCGACTCGTGGAAGGTCAAGCGCATTCGCAACAACGCGCGCGTGCGCGTGGCGCCGTGCGGCGTTCGCGGCGA
>QHWK01000315.1 GCA_003223775.1 Acidobacteriota bacterium | reverse complement strand
GAAAATCTCGCCGCGATCCCCACATTTGACCGCAGGGCGACCCGCGTTGCCGTCCACCGGTCGGGCGGCCGCATCAGGTTCCTCGAACTTGGAGCGGCGCGCTTCGCCTTCTGGCGGGAGCTTGCAAGGGGCGGCTCGCTTGAACGCGCTGTGGCGCGCGCACTCATGCGCGACCCGTTGTTCGATCTTGTCGATGAGCTGGTGCTGCTCTTCCGTTCCGGATTGGTGACCGGCCTGTCGACCGAAGCCAGTCAACTGAATTCAAAGGAATACCTGTCATGATTACCGAGGCCGCCATGCCGCTCGAACGAGCATTCTCGCCGCTCGCCGCCTATATGAGGCTCCTCAGGCTTGCCGACCATATCCCCTTGTCGCTGGTGCAGCTCGTGGCGCGGGTTGCCATCGCCCACGTGTTCTGGGCGTCGGCGCAGAGCAAGCTTGCGAGCTGGCCGGTGACCATCCAGCTGTTTGCGATGGAATACCGTCTGCCGCTAATTCCGCCTCAGATCGCGGCGACCCTCGGCACTGCTGCCGAGCTCACCGGTTCCATCCTCATTTTCGTCGGTCTCTTCACGCGGATCGGCGCGCTCATTCTCATCGGCGTCGTAGCGATGATCCAGACCTTCGTTTACCCGGAAAATTGGCCGGATCATATTCTGTGGACGAGCGGCCTGCTCCTGCTCCTTGCGCGCGGGGCCGGAGTATTTTCGCTCGACCATGTTGCCAAACACCTCTTCGCGCCTAGATCCTGATCATGCATGGGGTCGCCGGGCAATCCATATCCACCACTGCGGCGGAGATACGCCGCCCGCAAGTGGTGATTCTCGGTGCAGGCTTCGGCGGCCTCGAGGCAGCGCTCAACCTTCGCAAGGCGGATGCCGATGTGACCATCATCGATCGCCGCAACTATCATCTCTTCCAGCCGCTGCTCTATCAGGTGGCGACGGCGGCGCTGTCGCCGGGCGACATCGCGTCGCCCATCCGCTGGGTTCTGCGCCGGCAGCAGAACGTCGAGGTGCTGCTCGCCGACGTCCGCTCGATCGATCCGATCGGCCGCACGGTCGCGGTCGACTCAGGCGCGCTCACGATTCCGTACGACTATCTCGTGCTCGCGCCGGGCGCCGCGCACGCGTACTTCGGCCATCCGGAATGGGAGCCGCGCGCGCCGGGCCTGAAGACGCTCGACGACGCGCTCGAGATGCGGCGCCGCGTCCTCCTCGCGTTCGAGGCCGCGGAGCGCGAGACCGATCCGGATCGGCAGCGGCGGCTGCTGACGTTCGTCATCGTCGGCGGCGGGCCCACTGGCGTCGAGCTCGCCGGCGCGCTCGCCGAGATCGCGCGGCAGTCGCTCGTCAAGGATTTCCGCCGCATTCGGCCCGAGTCGGCGCGCATCGTGCTGCTGGAGGGAAGCCCGCACGTGCTCGGCACGTTCCCCGATCCGCTGCGCGGCGCCGCGCGGCGCGCGCTCGAGCGGCTCGGCGTCGAAGTGCGGACCGACTCCATCGTCGTCGGGATCGACGAGGACTGCGTGACGTACCGGCATGGCGACGCGCAGGAGCGGATTTCGGCGGCGACGATCTTGTGGGGCGCCGGCGTGGCGGCGTCGCCGATCGCGAAGTCGCTCGGCGTGCCGCTCGATCGCGTCGGCCGCGTGACGCCGGAGCCGACGCTCGCGCTGGCACAGTATCCCAACATCTTCATCGTCGGCGATCTGTGCGCGTTCGTGCAGGACGGCAAGCCGCTGCCGGGCGTGGCGCAGGTGGCGATGCAGCAGGGGACGCGCGCGGGCAGCAACATCCTGCGCGCGATCGCCGGGCAGGGGCTCGAGCCGTTTCGTTATCGCGACTACGGCATCATGGCGACGATCGGCCGCGGGTCGGCGGTGGGCGACGTGTTCGGGCTGAAGATCTCAGGCTTCTTCGCGTGGCTGTTCTGGATCTTCCTGCACATCTTCTGGCTGATCGGCTTCCGCAATCGCCTCGTCGTGATGAGCGAGTGGGCGTGGGCGTACTTCTCGCTGCAGCGGCGCGTGCGCCTGATCACCGGCCTCCGCGGCGCCGCTACGACGGACGCCGCACCACCACCCGCACGCCGGTGACGTTGGCGTCGGCGACGACCACTTCGCTCGGCTGCGGCATCGCGTCCGCGCCGCCGCCGACGCTCCACGTGACGAAGCCGCCGGTGACGACGCCTCCGGTGACACCGCCGGAGACGCCGGGGGTGGTCGCCACCGGAATCGACGCCGTCGCGCGGTAGCTGCCCGAGACGACGCCGTCGATCACGAACCGCCCGCCGTCTCCGGAGCGCGCGCTGCCGGCCGGACCCATCATCGCGCCCGCGCGCGGGTCGGACATCAGCATCACCATCGCGCCGGCGACAGGGCTGCCGTTCTCGTCGACGACGACGCCGCTCACGCGGTACGCGGACGCCGACTGCATCGTGAACACGATGTTGCCGACTTCGGCGCCCGCGGCGACGGCAATCGGCTGCGCGGCCGCCTGATCGATCGTGCCTGGATAGTAGGTAGCGGTGGTCGTCGTCTGCGGGCGGCTGGCGCGCGCCGTCGCGGCCGGCAGCGGCACGCCGGGTCCGCCGAACGCCGACGTGAACCCCGTCGGCATCGCGGCGATCACGTACTCGCCCGGCGGCAGACCCGAGAGCCGGAATTCGCCGAGGTCGTTCGTCTGCTGGCTGCCGCCGAGCGCGGGAATCAGCCGCGGCGCGACGGCGGCGGCGCGCTCGGGAGGACGACGCATCGCCATGACGCGCACCTCCGCGACGGGTTCGCCGTTCGCGTCGAGCACGCGGCCGGAGATCGCCGCGCCTTTCTGCAGGTGCAGCTCGACGTCGATCGCCTGACCCGCTGCGACGCGCACCGCGCGCCCGAGAGCCGCGTCCGGTACCGGCGCGTAGCCGGCCTTCTGCACCTGCAGGTGATACTCGCCGGGCGCGACGCGATCGAAGGCGAACCGGCCGTCCTGATCGGTCGTCGTCTGCGGCGGCGGCCCGAACGGCCCGGCCGGCCGCGCGCCCGGCAGGAGTATCACGCGCGCCGACGCGATCGGCGCGTTCGTCCCCTCGACCGTGACGCGGCCGACGAGCCGACCGGCCGACGCCATTTCGTCGGACTCGGCTCCTCTGGTAGGGCGACCCTTTTCAGGGTCGCCGCGGCGGCCGTCTGGCGTCGACCCTGGCGACCCTGAAAGGGTCGCCCTACACGGACGTGGAACCGCTCATATAATCCGCGCATCCCATGGACAAGGATTTCGCGTTCGAGATGGCAGCCTCCAGCGTGCGCTTCGGCGTCGGCGTCACGCGCGAGGTCGGCATGGATCTGAAAGAGATCGGCGCGACGCTCGCGCTCGTCGTCACCGATCCGATCGTCGCGCGGCTGCCGCCCGCGGCGACCGTGCTCGAGTCGCTCGAGCGCAGCCGCGTGCGAGCCGTCGTCTACGACCGCGTGCGGATCGAGCCGAGCGACGAGTCGTTCCGCGACGCGATCGCGTTCGCGCGCCAGCATCCGATTGACGCGATCGTCGCCGTCGGCGGCGGATCGACGATCGACACGGCGAAGGCCGTCAATCTCTACACGACGTATCCGCCCGGCGACTTCCTCGACTACGTGAACCCGCCGATCGGCAAGGGCCTGCCGGTTCCCGGTCCCCTCAAGACGCTGATGGCGATTCCGACGACGGCCGGCACCGGCAGCGAGACGACGGGCGTGTCGATCTTCGACTACAAGGCGCTCCACGCGAAGACCGGCATCGCGAACCGCCGGCTGAAGCCGACGCTCGGCTACCTCGATCCCGACAACACGCGCACGATGCCGCCGGCCGTCGCGGCCTCGACTGGTCTCGACATCCTGAGCCACGCCGTCGAGTCGTACACGGCGATGCCGTTCACCGATCGCCCGCGGCCCGAGCGTCCCGCGCTGCGGCCGGCGTACCAGGGATCGAATCCGATCAGCGACATCTGGTCGCTTCAGGCGCTGCGCATGGTCGCGCAGTATCTCGTGCGCGCCGTCGAAGACCCCGCCGACGACGAGGCGCGCGCGCAGATGATCCTCGCCGCGTCGTACGCCGGCGTCGGCTTCGGCAACTCCGGCGTCCATCTTCCCCACGGCATGTCGTATCCGGTGTCGGGCAACGTGAAGAGCTACTGCGCGCCCGGCTACACGACGGATCATCCGCTCGTGCCGCACGGCTTCTCGGTGATCCTCAACGCGCCGTCGGTGTTCCGCTTCACCGCGTGCGCGAGCCCGGCGCGCCATCTGCAGGCGGCCGGCGCGCTCGGCGCCGCGGTCGGCGACGCGCGTCCAGACGATGCGGGCCGCATCCTGGCCGACCGCATCACGTGGTTCATGCAGCGACTCGGCGTCCCGAACGGGCTTCGCGCGATCGGCTACTCCTCCTCCGACATCCCCGCCCTCGTGGAAGGCACGCTCCCGCAACACCGGGTTACGAAACTGTCGCCCCGCCCGGCCGGCCCCGATGAGCTCTCCGGGCTTTTCGAGGATGCGATGGTCGGCTGGTAATTTGCAGTGGCCGCGTTTCGGAAGCGTCCGGCCCGGCAGTTCGCGCGGCCGGACGTCGCATGCGTTCGCGGGAGGATCCATGCACTCGTGTGCAGTGGCCCACGCGGACCCGAGGACCCAGGGACCGAGTGCAAATGCGGCGGAGTTCGAACCGACGAGCTGATCCGAAAAAGCTGCCTGCGGCGTGGCGCGCGCTGCACCGGTCGCGCGCGGCCGCGCACCGCGCCAACGCGCGCATTCGCTCGATCGTCCACAAAAACGGCAAGGCGCAGATGCCGCCGACCGAATCGGCGCGCCTCGCCGGCCTGCGCTACGTCGACGATCGCCGCACGCCGGGCATTCGCCGCATCGGATCGAAGACGCGCGTCCGCTACGTGTCGGCGCACGGCCGCACGATTGCGGATCGCGCGGAGCTGCAGCGCATTCGATCGCTCGCGATCCCGCCGGCGTGGATCGACGTCTGGATCTGTCCCGATCCGCGCGGCCACCTGCAGGCGACGGGCCGCGACGCGCGCGGCCGCAAGCAGTACCGCTATCATCCGCGCTGGCGCGAAGTCCGCGACGAGGTGAAGTACGGGCGGCTGATCGCGTTCGCGCAGGCGCTCGCGCGAATCCGCCACCGCACGAGCGCGGATCTGCGCAAGAGCGGGCTGCCGCGCGAGCGAGTGCTCGCCGCCGTCATCCAGCTGCTCGAGAAAACGCTGATTCGCGTCGGCAACGAAGAGTACGCGAAGGAGAACGGATCGTTCGGCCTGACGACGATGCGCGATACGCACGCGACGGTGAAGGGCCGTACCGTCCGCTTCGCGTTCCGCGGCAAGAGCGGCATCCAGCACGCCGTCGATCTGCAGGACGCGCGGCTCGCGCGGATCGTGAAGGCGTGCCGCGACCTGCCAGGCTACGAGCTGTTCCAGTACATCGACGACGACGGATCGCGGCAGACGATCGATTCGGCCGACGTCAACCAGTACCTGCGCGAGATCAGCGGGCACGATTTCACCGCGAAGGACTTCCGCACGTGGGCCGGAACCGTGCTCGCCGCCAAAGCGCTCGCCGAGGCGGCGACCTTCAAGTCGGCGACCGAAGCCAAGCGCAACGTCGTCGCCGCGATCGAGTCGGTGGCGAAGAAGCTGGGGAATACGACGGCCGTCTGCCGCAAGTGCTACATCCACCCGGCGATTCTGGACGCCTACATGGACGGCGCGACGATTCAGACGGTGAAGGCGCGCGCCGCGAAGCTCGCGCGATCGCGCGGCGCGCTGACGCCGGAGGAGACCGCCGTCGTGGGCATCCTCGAGCGCCGCCTGCGCAAGACGGCCTAAAAAAAGGGGTCGTACCCCTTTTTTCGGCAGGGCACCCCGAAAAAGGGGTACGACCCCTTTTCCGTATAATCCGATCCGATGGCGCGCGCTCCGCGATCGGTCGGCCGCAACGTGCTTCGCAAGGAAGGCGCCGACAAAGTGACGGGCGCCGCCCGCTACGTCGACGACCTCACCTTCCCCGGACTCCTCCACGGCCGCACGATCCGATCGACGATTCCCGCCGGGCGCATCGCCGGCGTCGAGCTCGATCTCAAAGCGCCAGGCTTCACGGTCGTCGACTCCACCGACATCCCCGGCCGAAACGTCGTCGCGCTGATCGACGACGACCAGCCGGCGCTCGCCGAACGCGACATCCGCCACGTCGCCGAACCGATCCTGCTGCTTGCGCACGCGGACCGCGACGCGCTCCTCGCCGCCGACGTGCGGATCGCCTATACCGAGACGCCGCCGACCTACGACCCCGAAGCGTCGGCGACGACGTTCAAGAACATCGCGATCGTGAAAGGCGACGTCGAGTCCGCCATGGCCGGCGCCGACATCGTCGTCGAAGGCGAGTACCGCTGCGGGCACCAGGAGCAGCTCTACATCGAGACCAACGGCGTCATCGCGGTGCCGGGACCGGCCGGCGGCATGACGGTGTACGGATCGCTCCAGTGTCCGTACTACGTGCACCGCGCGCTGAAGGTGCTGCTCGGCCTGCCCGACGACAAGGTGCGCGTCGTGCAGACGGAGACCGGCGGCGGCTTCGGCGGGAAGGAAGAGTATCCGTCGATGATCGCCGGCCACGCCGCGCTGCTCGCGCGCAAGTCCGGCCGGCCGGTGAAGCTGGTGTACGACCGGGTCGAGGACATGCTCGCGACGACGAAGCGCCACCCGGCGATCGTGCGCCACCGGACCGGCGTCGCGCGCGACGGCCGCCTGCTCGCGATGGAGATCGACGCGACGCTGATGATGACCAACACGCCGCCCAACGGCGCGTTCCGCGGGTTCGGCGCGCCGCAGACGCAGTTCGCCGTCGAGGCGCACATGGACCGGATCGCCGAGCGGCTCGGCATCGATCCGGTGCGCATCCGCGAGATCAACGCGCTGCGTCCGGGCGACACGACCGCGACGGGCCAGCGCCTCGGCCGCGACTGCAGCGCGATCGAGGTGCTCCGCGAAGCGGTGCGGCGCACCGACTTCAGGCGCCGGCGCAAGGCGCTCGCCGGCACCAATCGCGGCATCGGGCTCTCGCTCTTCTTCCACGGATCGGGATTCACCGGCGGCGGCGAGGTGCGGCTCGCGTCGAAGGCGTCGCTCGAGCTCACCGAGCGCGGCGCGCGGATTCTCGTCGCGAGCACCGAGATCGGCCAGGGCACGCGGACCATGCACGCGCAGATCGTCGCCGACACGCTCGGCCTTCCGTACGACCGCGTCGAGGTGCACGCCGCCGACACCGCCGTCGTGCCCGACAGCGGTCCGACGGTCGCGTCGCGCACGTGCATGGTCGTGGGCCGCATCCTGCAGCGGTGCGCGGAGGAGATGCGCGCGCGCCTCGGACGGCTCACGCCGCGCCAGTATCTGAAGCGCTACGGGCCGCTCGTCGTCACGAAGGCGTACGAGCGGCCGGCCGAGATGTCGTGGGACGACAACAGCTATCGCGGCGACGCGTACGGCGCGTACGGGTGGGGCTGCGACGTCGTCGAGGTCGAAGTCGATCCGGACACGTGGCAGGCGCGCCCGACGGCGTTCACCACGGTGCACGAGATCGGCAGGGTGATCCATCCGCTGCTCGCCGCCGGGCAGATCGAGGGCGGCAGCGCGCAGGGCCTCGGCTACGCGCTGCTCGAGGAAGTGGCGATGCGCGACGGCCGCATGGCGAACGCGCAGCTCACCAACTACATCATCCCGACGACGCTCGACACGCCGCCGATGCGGGTCGTCATGCAGGGCAATCCGTACAAGCACGGTCCGTTCGGCGCGAAGGGCGTCGGCGAGATGCCGATCGACGGCCCGGCGCCGGCGGTGATCAACGCGCTGCGCCACGCGGGCTTCGATCTGCGCGAGATTCCCGCGACGCCGGAGAAGATCATGTCATGCGCCTCGTCCTGAACGGCAGGCGCGTGACGCTCGCCGCGCACCCGCTGAAGCGGCTGCTTGACGTGTTGCGCGAAGACTGCGCGCTCACGGGAACGAAGGAAGGGTGCGGCGAAGGCGAGTGCGGCGCCTGCACCGTGCTCGTCGACGGCACGCCTGTGAACTCGTGCCTCGTGCCGGTGGCGCACGTCGAGGGCGCGCGCGTGACGACGATCGAGGGGCTCGGCGGCCGCCATCCGCTGCAGCGCGCCTTCGTCGCGCACGGCGGCGCGCAGTGCGGGATCTGCACGCCGGGCATGATCATGGCCGCCGTGGCGCTCGGAAGAAAGCCGACGCTCGACGAGATCCGCGTCGGCCTTGCCGGGAATCTGTGTCGATGCACCGGCTATGCGGCGATCTATCGTTCGGTGCAAAAGGCGTAGCGGTGCGCGGATTGCCAGCCTGCACCGGCGGCCACGCTGCAAAAAGCGCGGCGGAAGCAACCACAGAGACCACAGAGCACACAGAATTCTCAGGAAAACGGGACGGAACCGGATGGCCCTTCGTTTGCGATATGGCTCTGGCATGGACGATCCATCGAAGCCGCTTACCGAGCGAATCATCGGTGCCGCGATCCAGGTGCACCGAGCCTTGGGTCCGGGCCTTCTCGAATCGGCATACGAGGCGTGTCTCGCGTACGAGCTCGTGAAACGTGGATTGCGGATCGAAAAGCAAAAGCCGCTGCCCGTCGTGTACGACGACGTGAACATCGACTGCGCTTATCGACTGGATTTCGTGGTGAACGACGAAGTTGTCGTCGAGGTCAAGTCAGTTGAGCGATTGACGCATATCCACGACGCGCAGCTGATCTCGTACCTGAAGTTGTCGAAGAAA
>QHWK01000288.1:9837-10215 GCA_003223775.1 Acidobacteriota bacterium | reverse complement strand
ATCTGATCGGCGGCGGCGCAGAAGACCTGAAAGGCGCCGCTTTCGACGAGCGATGTTTCCGGCGGCAGGGAAGCGATTTCGTCCGGGATCACGACGGCCTCAGCCGGACCTTGATTGCCGCGCCGCGCTTCTTCAGGAGCTCTCGCGCGAGGAGCGCGGTCCGCAGCGCCGGGTGCACACGGCCGGCCGCGTAGAACAGCGTGCTGTTGCCGCCTTCGATGTGTGCGCGCACGATCGGCGCCCCCGTCGCGCTCGCCAGCCTCGCCATCGTCGGCTTCCACGCCGACTCGCCGCGGCACGCGTCCTCGATTGGACCGTGCGCGACCTCGCCGGCCGGAAACACGATCAGCGCGTGGCCCTTACGGAGCCAGAGGTGGG
>QHWK01000288.1:0-9711 GCA_003223775.1 Acidobacteriota bacterium | reverse complement strand
GGCGCCTCGACCTGGATATCGAGCGCACCGAGCACGCGTCGCTCGAACGGGAGCGTCGCGAGGCGCAGATCGCGCGGCCGCGTCACCTCTCGATAGAGCGCGCGGTAGTCGCGCAGCGCGAGCGTCCAATTCAACAGCGGCCTGATCGCCGCGGGCAGATCGTCGAGCGCAAAGGGATCGCGGAGCATGTTCGCAGCTTCGATGCCGGCCGCCTTACACCGTTACGAACGACGGCGCGTACTCTTTGCGCAGCAGCGTCGAGAGCGCCTGCCGCGCCCGGTGCAGCCGCACTTTGACCGCCGTCGGCGTCAGGTTGAGCAGCTGCGCCACTTCCTGCGTCGGCAGCTCCTCGATGTCGCGCAGCATCAGCACCTCGCGGTAGTTGTCGGGCAGTTGGGCGATGCAGGCGCGAACCGTCGCTCGCGTCTCCTTCCGTTCGAGCAGCGCGTCGGCCGGCGTCGCCCAGTCGGAGAACTGCTCGACGTGATGACCGTCTTCCAGGAAGGCCGGGAGCAATTCCTCGATTGACTCCTCCGGCTTGCGCCGGCGGGTCCGCAGCTTCATCAGCGCCGTGTTGACGACGATCCGGTGCAGCCAGGTGGACAATTGGCACCCGCCCTCGAACTGGGGCAGGGCGCGGAACGCGCTCAGGTACGCGGCCTGGGTGATGTCCTGAGCGTCCGACTCGTTGCGAACGAACCGGCGGGCAACGGCCAGCAGCCGGCCTCCGTAGGTGCGCACGAGCTCTTCGAACGCGTCCGCGTCACCCGCCCTCAGCCTCGCAATCAGTGCCGCGTCGCCAAGCGCTTCCATCTCGCCCTCCGATGCGCCTGAATCTACGCAGCCGCGACCGGAGTCTCAATGCAACCGCGGACAATCGCCGCTCGCTTGCACCTCACTCGGTAAGTCGCTCACGATGCGGGACTTGTTGAGCGATCTCAAGCGGAATAGAATCAGCCGCACCGTCTACTGACTATGCCCGACCCATCTGCGGCGAAGACGGTCTATCGATTCGGCCTCTTCGAAGCCGACGCGAGGACCGGTGAGCTGCGCAAACAGGGGCGGCCGCTCCGCCTCCGCGGCCGGCCGTTCGATATCCTGCTGCTCCTGCTCGAGCGGGCCGGCGACGTCATCAGCCGCGACGAGCTGCGCCAGCAGCTCTGGCCGGCCGACACGTTCGTCGATTTCGATCACGGTTTGAACTCCGCGATGAACCGGTTGCGGGAAGCGCTCGGGGATTCGGCCGAAAATCCACGCTTCATCGAGACGCTCCCGCGGCGCGGCTACCGCTTCGTCGCGCCGATTCACGTCGTCCAGACCGGTTCCGCCGTCGGGGCGCCGGCGGTCGGCACCGCTCCCAGTGCGCGACCGCCGGTCTCTCTGCCTGAACCCGCTCCGCTTCCCGCCACGGAACCCGACGTCGCGACGAGGCTCCCAATCGTGCCGTGGATCGTCGTCTCGCGGCCCTCGCGAATCGTGCTGCTTCTCGCATTCAGCGCGCTTGCAGTCGCGGTCGTGTTCGCGACCCTGTATCTCCGTATTGTGCGGACGCCCGCGCCCGGCACGACGAAGATGACCCTGGCGGTGCTGCCGTTCGAGAACCTGAGCACCGACGCCGACCAGGACTTCTTCAGCGACGGCTTCACCGAGGAGATGATCGCCGAGCTCGGCAAGCTCGATCCCGATCACCTCGGCGTCATCGCGAGGACGACGACGCGGCTGTACAAGAATGCGAAGAAGAGTATCGGGCAGATTCGCCAGGAGCTTGGCGTCGATTACGTCCTCGAGGGCAGCATCCGCCGCGCCGGCAGCCGGATCCGGATTACCGCGCAGCTGGTGCAGGCGACCGACATGACAAACCTGTGGGCCGAGCGCTACGACCGCGACGTGTCCGATGTGCTCGCCATCCAGAGCGAAGTGGCGATGAAGATCGCGCACTCTCTCACGCTCGCGCTGAAGCGTCCGCGAGCCGAGAAGGGGCGGTCCCCGACCTACGCTCCGGCGCATGCGGGGCTCGCCGACTGCTACCGGCTGCTCGGCGCACCCGGCTGGGAAGTCGAACAGCCGGCCGATCTGCTGCGGAAAGCGAAGGACGGCGCCGAGCGCGCGCTCGCGCTCGATCCGCAGTCGTCCGAGGCGCACGGCGTGTTGTCGATGGTGAAGCTCGATTACGACTGGGACCTCATCGGATCTGAGCGCGAAGTGCTCGAGGCGATTCGGCTGAACCCGAGCTCGGTGCAAGCGCATCAGTACTACTCGAGCACGTTGACGACAATGGGGCGGCTCGACGAGGCGATCCGCGAGGCGCGCATCGCGATGGATCTCGATCCACTGTCGGCGATCGCCGGCACGTCGCTCGCGATCCGTTACTGGTACGCCGGACGGATCGACGAGGCAACCGCTGTCTTCCGGAAGACGCTCGAGACCAACCCGGAGTTCGGCGTCGCGCACTGGGGGCTGGCGCAGTGCTACCGCGCGAAAGGCGACGCGCGCCAACAGATCGAGGAACTGCGGCGCGCGGTGGCGCTCTCGGGCAACAGCGCCTACATGCGGGCGCATCTGGCCTACGGCTACGCGACGGCAGGCAATCGCGCGCAGGCGGAATCGATTCGCCGCGAGCTCGATCTCGAGAGCCGCGATCATTACACCTCGCCGTATCACGGAGCGCTGATTGCGGCGGGCCTGGGCGATCGCGACGCGATGATGGCATCGCTCGAGCGGGCGCTCGCGGATCGGTCCGGGTGGATGGTGTTCCTGCAGGTCGAGCCGGAGTTCGAAGCGGTGCGGCAGGCGCCGGAGTTCCAGCGCCTGCTCGCACGCGTCAAGCCGCTGCTCTGAGCGGGGCAACCGGGATCTACCGGTTCATCGTCATCATCGGCGCCGCGAAGCTCGCCTCGCCGAGCACCGCCTCGGCCCACGCGCAGTAGATCTGCAGCAGATAGGTGTTGCCCTTCGAGTCGACAATCTGCCAGTGCGGATCAGGCGTGTCGGGCACCTGGAAGTCGCTCGAGAGGGTGAGGACGTTCTTGCCGTCCTTGACGGTGTGCGTCACGGTGCCGGCATTGACCTTCGCGCCGGAGAACTTCGAGCTGGTGTGCCCCTGCGCGAGCGCGAGCGACGCCGACATGGCAAGGGCCGTGATTCCAAGGAGCGCGGTGCGGATGAGAGTGCAGGTCATGAATTCTGTCCTCCTGAAAGGTGTTGCGCGTTTTGTTCCTCGGCGGTGATCGCTGTCACGGGTCTGATGCCGGCGCGACGGCTGGCGTTACGCATCTGAGCCCGTTCACACGCGCCGATTCATCTCGCCGCAATACGCAGTCCATGGCCGTCGAGGTCGCGCAGCAGTAGCGCCTTGCGCAGCGCCAGCGTTGCCGACGGGACCGCCACGACATTCGGCGACACGAGCGAGAACAGCCGCAGCCGCAGCAGGTCGTTGATCCGCTCCGGCTCGCTCGCGACCAGCGTGGTTTGCCAGTGCGCCACGTCGTTCGCGTGCAGATCCACCGGCGCAGGCCGGCCGTCGCGCGGCGCGAGGTATTCGAGGAGCTCGATTCCTGGACCTTCCGCCGCGCGCAGCGACGTGATGCGGAGGCGGGCGCCGAAGACGTTGTTCAGATGCTCCTGCTCGGTGTCGTAGTTCTCGCTGGCGCCGGCGACCTGCATCCCCAGCGCGTCGCGATACAGCTTCAGGGCGGCGTCGGTGTCGTCGACGACGATCGCCGTGTGATCGACGCCGAGGAACAGCCGATCGGCACGGTGCCATTTATCGAGGCCTTTCCCCGGCGGAAAGTGCAGCACCTCGAGAAAGTGCCGATCCGGATCGCGGAAGTAGAACGCGCTGATGCCGGCGGCGTTCGTGTTCCACTCCGGCAGGACCTGCGGCGCCGTCGAGGCATGCTCGACCCGATGCCGGCGCAGGCGCTCATACGCGGCGCTCATGTCGCTGACGATGATCGCGATGTGCTGAAAGACGCGATCGTTCGGCCGCACATCGGCAGGGATCGGCCGGCCCTTCGGCGTCAGGTATTCCGTCAGCTCGATCGATTCCTCTCCAAGGCGAAGCCGGACGATCCGCAGCCGTGCGCCGAAGACACCGGTCATCAGCTCGTACTCGCGTCCAGAGACCTCGACGTCGGACACCTTCTCGAACGTCAGCACCGACGTGTAGAACGCAACCGCACGATCCATGTCGGCGACGGTCATTCCTACCGTGTCCACCGCAATGACGTGCACACCGGTGGACGCCGACGGCACGCGCGCGAACGGAGAGGCGAGGAGCAGGACGAGCGACAGCACGAAGGCGCCGACCGCGGGCGCGCGCCTCATCGCGCCACCGCTTCCGCTGCGGCCGCCTGGCGCGCGCCGAGCCGTTCGAGCAGGTGATCGCCGACGCGCAGCGCGTTGGCCATGATCGTCAGCGCCGGGTTCACCGCGCCGCTCGACGGGAAGAAACTGCCATCGACGACGTAGAGGTTGTCCACGTCGTGCGCCTTGCAGCTCGCGTCGAGCGCCGAGGTGGCGGGATCGTGGCCGAATCGCACGGTGCCGTTCTGGTGCGCGACGCCGGCCAGCGGAATCCGGTTGCCCACGAACAGGTTCCGCGGCACCAGATGCGGGTGCATGTCGAGGTGCTGCAGCAACCCTTCCAGCGTCTTGATCAGGCGTCTGTGGCCCGCGTCGTTGTTGGGCGTGTACGAGAGCACGATGTTGCCCTCGCGGTCGAGCGTCACCCGGTTGTCGGGATCGGGCAAATCCTCGGACGTGAGCCAGAAGTCCAGCGAGTGCTTCGCCATCAGATCGAGCGTCATGCCGGGGACGATCGCCGGCGCGCCGGCCGACAACGTCACCCCGTCGAACTTGCCGACGAACGAGATGTGCCCCATCGGATACGGAAACGCCTCGTCGCCGAAGTAGAAGTCGTTCACCGCGAGCGTTTTCTGGAAGACGGTCGCATTCGGCTTTTTCGAGATCGCCAGCAGCACCGAGTTGACGTGCCCCATGTAGTGGCGGCCGACGACGCCCGACGCGTTCGCGAGCCCGTTCGGATGGCGATCGCTCCGCGAGCGGAGCAGGAGGGCCGCCGAGTTGATCGCGCCGCACGACGAGACGACGATGTCGCCGCCGATCACCTCCGTTGTCTTGTCCACGCCGCGCTCCACCTCGACGCCGATCACCTCGCGGCCCGACGCGCTCGTCAGCAGCCGCGTCACCTTCGCGTTCGTCATCAGCGACACATTCGGGTGCGCGAGCGCCGGATCGACGCAGACGACCTGCGCGTCGCTCTTCGCCTGGACGAGGCACGGAAATCCATCGCACGTGTCGCAGCGTATGCAGCGGCTCTTCGCCGGGTTAGCCTCGTCGAGCATGATGCCGAGCGGCACGTGAAACGGCCGCAGGCCGCGGCGCGACAGGTCGTCGCTCAGTTGCTGGATCCGCGGCTCGTGCTGCGTGTAGTAGGGCTCGAGCTCGTCGTACGAGATCGGCCACGCGGGCGAGATGCCGCCGTGATGACGGAGCTCGCCGAAGTCCTCGCGGCGCAAACGGAACAGCGCCGCGCCGTAGAACTTCGTGTTCCCGCCCACCCAGTAATTCGTGTGTGGGTGGAGGTCCTTGCCGTCCGCATCCTTCCAGATCTCGCGCGTCTGGTACTTGCCTTCCAGGTTGACGAGCCGCGGATCCCAGTTGTCCTTCTCGCGGCGGACGTAATCGCCGCGCTCGATGAGCAGGATCTTCTTGCCCGAAGGCGCGAGGCGGTAGGCGAGCGTCCCGCCGCCGGCGCCGGTGCCGATGATGATCACGTCGTAATGCGTCATGCGGGACTCTCCATGAAGCGGCATCGGAAGATGCAACGGATGTTCGACGGGTGCTGGAGTTTCGCGCAGCGCACGTGCTCGGCGCCGTGGCGGCGGACGTACAGCTCCGCCGCGAGCAGCATGCCGAGCGGCGGCGCGGTGAAGTAGATCCACAGAGTTCGCGCGGTATGCGCGAGCACCGCCGGCCCGAGCGTGCGCGCCGGGTTCATGCTCATGCCCGACAACGGCGCCTCGATCGTGATGTAGACCGCGACGAGCAGGCCGGCGAAGATGCCGGTGAACCGCATCATCCGCGACGCATTCGAGACGGTGAGCACGAGCAGCATCATGCCGAACGAGATCGCCGTTTCCGCGGCGAACGCCGCGGCGGCGCCATACGGGCCTGGCACCGTGGCGACGAAATTGACCGACGGATCCGCGGGGAGGCCGGCGAGGAGCGCCGTGGCGAGCACGATTCCCGCCGCGCCGCCCGCGAACTGCGCGACGACGTAGCCGGCGGCGTCGAGCGGCGCCATCTTGCCCAGGCGCAGGAAGGTGAGCGTCAGCGCCGGGTTCATGTGGGCGCCGGAGCGGCGGCCGAGCGGCGAGTAGACGATCGCGACGAGCGTCAGCCCCATCGCGATCCCGATCGGGATGCGTTGCACGAGCGGGCCGGCGGCCCAGCCGGCGATCGGCGACTGCGGATGGCGCAGCAGCGTCGTGAATACGGTCGCCGATACCATGAACAGCGCCAGGCAGGCCGCTTCGCTCGCGAATTCGGGCCAGTGATCGGCGACGGTTCTCATGCCGCCGGTTCGATGCGCGGGCGCGTGGGAAGGTTACGCTCGAGCGACGTCAGGACGCGAAACCGCCGCACCGCCCCGACATCCAACCCGCGAGGTCATGTCTGTGACGACGAAGCGGATCGTGGTGCTCGGCGGCGGATTCGGCGGCGTGTACGCCGCGCGCCACCTCGAAAAGATGTTCGCCGGCGACCCTGGCGTCGAAATCACGCTCGTCTCTCGCGACAACTTCTTCCTGTTCACGCCGATGCTGCACGAGGTCGCCGCCAGCGACCTCGACATCACGCACATCGTCAGCCCGCTGCGGACGCTGCTGAAGCGGACGCAGATCTTCATCGGCGACGTCGACGGGATTGATCTCGATCGCCGCCGCGTCGCCGTGTCGCACGGCTTCGAGCGCCACGACCACAGCCTGCCGTACGACCAACTGGTGATCGCGCTCGGCTCGATCACCAACTTCTACGGCCTGCCAGGCCTCGAGCAGCGCGCGCTGACGATGAAGACGCTGGGCGACGCAATTCACCTGCGCAATCGCGTCATCGCGACGCTCGAGGAAGGCGACACCGAATGCGCCGCCGGACGCGACGGCCTGCTCACCTTCGTCGTCGCCGGCGGGGGCTTCGCCGGCGTCGAGACGATCGCCGGCCTCAACGACTTCGTCCGCGAGGCGCTCGCGTTCTATCCGCGGCTTACGCCCGAACGCATCCGCATGGTGCTGGTGCATTCCGGGCCGACGATTCTTCCCGAGCTCGGCGAGGCGCTCGGCGGCTACGCGCAGCAGAAGCTGCGCGCGCGCGGCATCGAGATCATCACCGAGGCCCGCGTGTCGGGCATGACCGACGCGGCGGTGACGCTCGCCGACGGGCGGACGATTCCGAGCCGGTTGGTCGTCTGGACGGCCGGCACGTCACCGCATCCGCTGCTCCACAATCTGCCGTGCGCGCTCGATCGCGGCCGCGTGCGCGTGGACGAGACGCTCGCGGTGCCCGGCTGGCCCGGCGTGTGGGCGCTCGGCGACTGCGCGGTCGTTCCCGACCGCCGCACCGGCCGGCCGTATCCGCCGACGGCCCAGCACGCGCTGCGCGAGGCCAGGACGGTCGCGGAGAACATCGCGGCGACGCTCGCCGGCCGCCCGACGAAGCCGTTCGATTTCCGCACCATCGGCCAGCTCGCCGCGATCGGCCGGCGGACCGGCGTCGCGCGCGTCTTCGGCTGGAACTTCTCCGGCTTCGTCGCGTGGTGGCTGTGGCGGACGATCTATCTCAGCAAGCTGCCGCGCTTCGAGAAGAAATGCCGCGTCGCCATCGATTGGACGCTCGATCTGATCTTCGCCAAGGACTTCGTTCAGTTTCTGACCGTGCGCGCGCCGGTGATGTCGATGCGCGAAGCGCCGGCCGACGAGATGGAATATGCACATCGATGATCGCGAGTGGCTCGAGGCCGACGGCCTCGGTGGATTTGCCTCCGGCACCGTCTCCGGCGTGAGAACGCGGCGTTACCACGCGCTGCTGCTCACGGCGACGACGCCGCCGACCGGTCGCGTCGTCCTCGTGAACGGCTTCGACGCCTGGGTGGACGCGGGAGGCCGAACGACCGCGCTGACGACGCAGCGCTACGCGCCGGACGCGCTGCATCCTGACGGCGCCTCGCGCATCGAGGCGTTCTCGCCGGATCCGTGGCCGACATGGCGCTTCGCACTCGGCGACGGCGTCGTGCTCACGCAGGAGCTGTTCGCGGTCCACGGCACCGGCAGCGTCGCGGTGGCGTGGACGCTGATGTCGGCGCCGGCCGCGCCGATCGATCTCCGCGTGCGGCCGTTTGTGTCGGGGCGCGACTACCACTCGATGCACCATGAGAACGGCGCGTTCAACTTCAACAGCGAGCGCCGCGAGGCGGCAATCGCCATCCGGCCATACCGCGACCTGCCGTCGGTCGTCTCGCTAACCAACGGCGACTACGAGCACGCGCCCGAGTGGTATCGCAACTTCCTGTACTCAGCGGAGCGTGAGCGCGGTCTCGATGCGACCGAGGATCTTGCGTCGCCGGGCGTGCTGCGCTGGAGGTTGACTGCTCCAGGCGACCGCGCGATCTGGATCCTGAAGACCGGCGCGGGCGACACGCCCGAACCGCGTTCACGCGAGGAAGTGGCGGCCACGTACGAGCGGCTCGCTTCGGCCGAGCGGAAGCGCCGTTCGGCGTTCGGTTCGCCGCTCGATCGCGCGGCTGACGCGTACCTCGCGCAGCGCGGATCGGGCCGCACGGTGATCGCTGGCTACCCGTGGTTCACCGACTGGGGGCGCGACACGTTCATCGCGGTGCGCGGCCTGTGCCTCGCCACCGGACGGCTGCGCGACGCGCGCGACATTCTCGTCCAATGGGCCGGCGCGGTGTCCGAGGGCATGCTGCCGAACCGGTTTCCCGATGGAGGCGACACGCCGGAGTTCAACGCCGTCGACGCCTCGCTGTGGTTCGTTGTCGCCGTTGGCGAATTGCTCGAGCGCGTCGAGCGACGATCGCGGGCGTTGACGGGCGCCGATCGGGAGGCGCTGGAGCTCGCGGTGCTGTCGATCGTCGACGGGTACGCTGCCGGCACGCGGTTCGGCATCCGCATGGACGATGACGGGTTGCTTGCGTCCAGGCGCTGTGGCTGAACGCGCTGCACGTCGCCGCGCGGTTCAACCGCGCATGGCTTGAGCCGCTGACGCGCGGCCGCGCCGCAGTCGGGGCGCGGTTCTGGATCGACCGCGGCTACCTCGCCGATGTCGTGGACGTCGATCACGTAGCGGGGACGCGCGACGCGTCCTTCCGCCCGAACCAGATTCTCGCTGTCGGCGGCCTGCCGCTGGCGGTCGTCGACGGCGACCGGGCGCGTGCCGTGGTGGACGCTGTCGAAGCGCGTCTGCTCACGCTGATCGGGCTGCGCTCGCTCGCGCCGGGCGAGCCGGGCTACGCCGCGCGCTACGAGGGCGACTCTACCGCGCGCGACGCCGTCTACCACCAGGGGACCGTCTGGCCGTGGCTGCTCGGCGCGTTCGTGGACGCATGGCTGCGGGTCCGCGGCAACAGCGATCGCGATCGCGCCGAGGCGCGTCGCCGCTTCCTCGATCCGCTGCGCG
>QHWK01000287.1 GCA_003223775.1 Acidobacteriota bacterium | reverse complement strand
CCGTCGTCGCAAACAACCGACGCCATGCGGCCGCGACGTGCGCGACGTGATCGGATCCGGGAACGATGAAGTGGTTGATCACGCCGAAGACGAGGGCGCCGGCCATCGCGGCCGCGACGAGCGCCGCGCCGAGCCGTTCGAGGCGGATCGAGACGACGAGCCCCGCAACCGGCCCTGCGAGGATCACGATGTAGACGAACAGCATCGCGGCCGGCGGCAGACGAATCTGCGCGCCGGTGTGCGCGAGCCCGTGAACGATCGAAACGCCGAGGTGCAGGAGCACGACGGCGATGAGCGCCTTCCTCATGTCAGTGGAGACGAGGCAGCCTCCCACGGTGTGACAGGTCCTTACGGTGCCGGGAAAACTCAATCCGAAACGGCCAGCTCGCCGGGGACGATCGGCCGCGTGCGCGGCAGGCGGCCCAGACGCGCGCGGTTGCCGACGAACGCCAGGATGCCGAGGAAAACGACGAGCTTGAGCGCGTCGGCGGGGCGCGTCTGCGGAAGCACTTTCCACATCAGCCACAGCGCCGGCTGCGCCCAGCAGACAGCCCACACCGATCCGTAGAAGTACCGCCGCTCGTGGCCCTCGCCTTTCGTGGACGCTTTCACGCGCGGCAGCCGGCCCAGCGCGCCGAGCAGCCAGATGGCGCCGGCGATCGGAAAGTAGGCGTCGCGGTAAATCTGCTTGAGATACCAGCGGCCCGTCGCGATCGCGACGAGGAGGCCGGCGATGTTCAGCACCGCGAACGTGATCACCTCGCTCCACGCGAACGTGTAGCAGACGCGGCGATACAGCGGGTTGGGACGATCTTCGGTGAAGCGAATGATGTACGGCTTCGGCTCGACGCCCGGCAGGCGCCCGCGCAGGCCGGCGACGCCCGTGCCGACGAGCACCGCGCCGAGCCACAGCGCCATGCGCGCGTCGAATCCCGCCTCGAACAGATCGAAGGTCAGCGGGCCGGGCGCGATGAAGAACACGAAGATCCAGATCGGCCAGTGGTTGAACCGGTAATAGACCTTGTTGCGCTCGCGAATCTTGCGCTGCGACGCGTACTCGACAGGAAGAGCGTTCACGGTTTCTTTTTGCGCGTCGTCCGTCGTCCGCTCGACGGTTTGTGTGTTCGGGACGTCGGAGACCGGCGGGCCTTCGACCGGGCAGTATAACCCGCCGCCGGGATCTGCGGCGCCGCGCCCCACATGCCGCGGCGGAACGCCTGCGCCTCCGACTCGGCGCGCTGCAGTTCGGCCAGGCGCGACAACGGCATGCGCGCCGAGACACGGGCGAGCCCTTCGCGCACGAGCGCCGCGTTCACGAACGTGCCGTCCTCGGTGAGCACGTACGCCAGCCGGCGATCGTACACATCGAACGCGGCGCCCTCCTGCTCGAGCCGTACCCAGCGGTGCAGGACGAGCGCGGACAACCGATCGCGCGCCTCGCGCGCAAACGGCGCCGACGTATCGAAGCCGCGGCCGATCTCGGGCGCATCGATGCCGAGCAGCCGCACGCGGCCGAGCGCGGCGACGTCGATCGTGTCGCCGTCGACGACGGCGCGGACGAGGAGCGGATCGGACCGCGTCGCGCGCGCGTCGAGCGGATGCGTGTGAAGAACCGCAACGACCGAGACGAGGACAAGGTGCAGAAACAGCATTCGCGCCTCCGTTTTCCGAGGGTTACGCGGATCGCGGATGCGCGCTGCAAACGACTGACCGTCGTCGACCGACTTGCGCGAAAATTTAGAGCGCGCTTCAAAACTCGCTCTGAATTTCTGTCGCTCTGGCTATCCGATGAACTTGTACCCGAGGCCGTGGACCGTGACTATGTACTCTGGCGCCTTCGGGTTCGACTCGAGCTTCTGCCGCAGGCCCGCGACGTGGACGTCGACCGTGCGCGTCAGCGGCATGTCGTCGTAGCCCCACACGTGCGAGAGCAGCGCGTCGCGCGAGAGCGTCGCGCCGCGGTGCTCGATGAAGTAGCGCAGCAGCTTGAACTCCCGCGCGGACAGATCCGCCGGCTCGCCGGCGCGCGTCACCTCGGCGCGCCGCACATCGACGACGATCTCGCCGAAGCGATAGACGTCGCCGCCCGGCTGCGGCGACGACCGACGGCGCCGCAGCAGCGCCTCGAGTCGGGCCATCAGCTCGATCGTCTCGAACGGCTTCGTGAGATAGTCGTCGGCGCCGAGCTTCAAGCCGACGACCTTGTCGACGACCTGCCCCCGCGCCGTGAGCATCAGGATTGGCGTGGTGATGCCGCGCTGGCGTACCGCGCGGCAGACGTCGAGGCCGTTCATTCGCGGCAGCATCACGTCGAGCACGATCAGGTCGTAGCCGCCGCTCTCCGCGCGCGCGAGGCCGGCTTCCCCGTCGCTGGCCGTCTCGACGCTGTAGCCCTCGCTGCCGAGCCGGTCCGTGAGCGTGAGCCGAAGCCCCGCTTCGTCCTCGATGAGGAGCACGCGCGGCGCCGCGCTCACAGCGCCGTGCTCGGGCCGCGGCGCAGGCGGACGACGGCCTTGCCGCGCCCGCGCGCGTCCCCGGCCGCCGCCGTCGGCAGCACGACGGTGGCCGTCGTCCCTTCGCCGACGCGGCTCTCGATCTGCAGATCGCCGCCGTGCGCCTGCACGACGTGATGCACGACGCTCAACCCGACGCCCGATCCGCGCACCTGTGAATCGAGCGCCCGCCGTCCGCGGAAGAACGGTTTGAAGATGTGCGGCACATCGGCGGCATCGATCCCGATCCCGCGATCGACGACGCGTACGCGGACGATTCCGCCCTCGAGGAGTTCCGTCGTCACATCGACGGCGCTGCCGGCGGGGCTGTACTTCACGGCGTTGCCGACGATGTTCTGGATCGCCGAGCGGAGCGCATCCATGTCGCCGATGACCGGCGGCAGCGCGGCCGGCGGGTGGATCGTCAGCGTGACGCCGCGATCGCGCGCGTCGGCGGCGACGCCGTGCGCTGCGGCCGCGACCGCCTCCGCGATGTCGACCTCGGTGCGGAGCTGCGTCTGCGCGCCCGAACCGATGCCGGCGAACTGCAGGACGCGCTCCACCATGTCCCCGAGCCGGCGGCCCTCGGTCTCGATCAGCGAGCCGTAGCGCTTCACCTGATCGCCTTCGGCGACCACGCCGTCGGCGAGGTTCTCGCCCGCCGAGCAGATCACCGCGAGCGGCGTGCGCAGCTCGTGCGAGACCGCGGCAACGAACTCCATCTGCTGCCGCGCGAGCCGCCGCTGCCGGTGCGCGGCCGCGAAGACGAGAATCACGCTCGCGCCGAGCAGCGCCAGCACGCCGAGGCCGATCGCCAGATTGCGCCGCCGCGACTGCGCGACGAGCGCGTCGAGCGAGCCGCCGCGATAGCGCACGCGCACCTGCCAGGCGCCTTGATTGTCGCCGC
>QHWK01000286.1 GCA_003223775.1 Acidobacteriota bacterium | reverse complement strand
GGTTCGCCGCGGCCACGGGCAAGCGCGCGGCGATCGGCGCGCTGGCCGACTTGAGCCGGATCATCGCCGGCGAGGCCGGCACGACTGTCTCGGCGACCGAGACGGGGGTCGCCTATGCTGCCTGACGTTGTCGTCGCCGCGACGCCCGCTGCAGTGCCGGCGCGCCCGACGCACGCGAGCCTTGGTCTCGCCGCATGCACGGCCATCGTCGTGGGCAACATGGTGGGATCGGGCTTCTACCTGTCGCCGTCGGCGGTCGCGCCCTATGGGCAGCTCGCCATCCTCGCGTGGGTGGTGATGGGCGGCGGCGCCGTCTGTCTCGGATTGACCTTCGCACGGCTGGCGCGGCTGGCGCCCGCGACTGGCGGCCCATACGCCTATACCAGGCTCGCCTACGGCGATTTCGCCGGCTTCCTCGTCGCCTGGGGCTACTGGATTTCGATCTGGGCGTCGCTGCCGGTGATCGCCGTCGCGTTCACCGGCTCGTTCGTCAAGCTCGCGCCGGCGTTCGACGGGAGCCGGCCGCTCGCGATCGCGATCACGCTCGGCGCGATCTGGCTCGTCACGCTCCTCAACCTTCGCGGTGTCAAGGAGGCCGGCCTGTTCGCCGAGGTCACGACCTATACGAAGCTGGTACCGTTTGCGGCGATTTCCATCCTGGGCCTGATTTTCGTGCGATTCGACAACCTCTCGGCGTTCAACCCGAGCGGCAAGTCGCTGTTCGAGTCGAGCGCCGCGCTCGCGCCGCTCACAATGTTCGCCTATCTCGGTCTCGAGTCGGCAACCGTCCCCGCCGGCGATGTCGAGAATGCCGAGCGCACGATTCCGCGCTCGACAATGCTGGGCATCTCCGTCGCGGGGCTGCTCTACGTGCTCGGCACGATCGTGGTGATGGGCGTCGTCCCGCGCGAGCAGCTCGTCGCCTCGCACGCGCCGTTTGCCGACGCGGCGCGCCTGATGTGGGGCTCATGGGCGGCGACCGTCGTCGCGATCGCGGTGATGATCTCGTCGCTCGGCGCACTGAACGGGTGGACCCTGATGATGGGTCAAGTGCCGATGGCGGCCGCGCAGGATCGGATCTTCCCGGCGCTGTTCGGCCGGGTCTCGCCACGAGGCGTGCCAGGCATCGGCATCGTGATCTCGTCCGCGCTGGCGACGGCTCTCGTGCTCGTCGGCGCGTCGGGCGGATCGAAATTCGCGTCCGTCTACGACATGATCGTGAGTTTGAGCACGATGGCTGCCGTCATCCCGTACGTCTTCTGCGCCCTTGCGCCGGTCCTCATCGCGATGCGCGCCAGGCGGGGCGCCGCAGCGCCGCGGACGACGGTCGTCGAAATCGTCGCCTTCCTCTTCTCGATGTTCGTGCTGTATGGGTGCGGGCCGACGCCTGTGCTCTACGGTCTCGTACTGCTGCTCTGCGGACTTCCCGTCTATGTCTGGCAGCGGGCGACGCTGCTGGCGGCGGAGCCGGTGTCGGACGATAACGCCGACTCTACGACAGGCCGCTACGCTCGGCGCCGCCCGTCACGGGCATCGCGGCCGCGCCGCTGAACTGAATGGTCTGCGTCGGCAGGGCAATCGTCGCGCCGCGGCGCTCGACGATCTCCATCATCGCCATGAGCAGCGCTTCCTGCTGCTCGAGGAAGTGATTCCAGTCGAGCGCGTAGATGTACGCGAACACTTCCACGTCGAACGAGAACGGGCCGAGCCGCACCAGGCGCGCCCGCACCGTGGCCGGGTCGACGCGGCGGTCGTCGCGCAGCAGATCGCGGAAGTCGCCGACGATCCCGCGTAGCTGCGCCGCGGAAGTCTCGTAGCGCAGCGCGACGAAATGATGGAACCAGAACATGTCGCGCGCCGACAGCGTTTCGACGTTCAGGGTGGCGATCTGGCCGTTCGGCACGCTGAGGATCGTCCGGTCGAGCGTGCGGATACGCGTCGAGCGCAGCCCGATGTAGTCCACCGTGCCGATTGTGTCGCCGAGCTTCAGGAAGTCACCGACGCGCACCGCCCTGTCGAAGATGATCGAGACGCCGCCGATCACGTTCTCGAGTGTCTTCTGCGCCGCCAGGGCAACCGCGATGCCGCCGATCCCGAGGCCGGCGAGCGCTGCAGTGGGATCGATCCCGAAGTAGGCGAGCACGATCAGCGCGCCTGCCGTGACGACGAGTACGTCGGCAACACGCCGGACCAGCCGCAGCAGCGCCGCCATGTCGGCGAAGCCGGTGCCGTGCGCGCGGCCGCGGACGTAGCGCTCGACGAACGCGTTGACGAGCAGCGCGAGCCAGACCAATGCGGTCGTCGACAGCACTCTCGCGGTCGCGGCCCAGAACTGCCGTTCGAACAGCGGAAGGTCGACGGTGGCGAGCAGCCAGCGAATCGCCGCCGCGAGCAGCAGGATGCGGATCGGCCCGGGCAGCAGCCGCGACGTCAGGTCCGGTAACCCGTGTCGCCGCCGCCAGGCGTTCACGGCGGGACCGATCAGCACACCGAACAAGCCAATGATGCGATACAGCAGCGGGATCGCCAGGAAGAACAGCAGCCACTCGAACAGCCGGATGCCGGCGATGCGCGGACGCGTCAGGAAGGCGGGCAGGTAGTTTTCCGCGGCGACAAGATGAATCTCGTCGTAGACCTCCGGGATCGCCTTGAGCGTGCGGCGTGAGAACAGCCAGACGCGTCCGTTCTTGCCGCGGTCGACACGCTCGACGACGACGTCGAGCGGGCCGGCCTCGGCGCTGATCGTCCCGACGACGTCCTGATCGGGCTTGAGCGGATTGGCGATCGATCCTTCCGGCCGATCGCTCAACGTGTTGAGGCGCGCCGGCAGCCTGCTGTCGAGGACCACGTACAGCTGCTGCGCGAGCTCGGCCGCCGCCTCGTCGCGCCGGTCGGTGTTGAGGTAGAGCGCCGCCGCCTGGACATTCCCGGTCCGGGCCGCCGCCATGAAGCGGATCACGGTGCCGCGCGGACTCTCGCGGCCGAGCGCGTCCGGCTCGGGCTCGGCCCGCGGCGCGGACGCGCGTGGTGGCGGCGCTTGCGCCGACGCGATCGGCACCGACAGCATCGCCGCCAGGACGACGGCGAGCGCGAACAGCGTGCGCGCGTGTGTCGCCTTCATCAACGCTCCGCGGCGCGATTACGTCTGCGCCTGCTCCTCCGTGGGTGCGCCGGCACGCTGTCTCGCCGGGGAGATGAATGCGTCCCGTCCAACCTCCCGCCACGCGTGCGCGTCGACCGTGCCGAACAGCCGGATCAGGACCGCGACCAGGCTCGTCCACCCGGTCTGATGGCTCGCGCCGAGCCCGGCGCCGTTGTCGCCGTGGAAGTACTCGTAGAACAGCACATGGTCGCGCCAGTGCGGATCGGTCTGGAACGTCTTGCTGCCGCCGTACACCGGCCGGCGGCCGTCCTCGTCGCGCAGGAAGATCCGCGTCAGCCGTGCGGCAATTTCTTTCGCGACATCGAACAGGTGCATCTGTCGTCCCGAGCCGGTCGGACATTCGACCGTGAACTCATCGCCGTAATACATGTAGTACTGCAGCAGCGCGCGAACCAGCAGGACGTTCATCGGCATCCAGATCGGCCCGCGCCAGTTCGAATTGCCCCCGAACATCCCGCTGTCGGATTCGGCCGGCAGGTAGGACACGCCGTACTCGGAGCCGTCGGTCCGGAACACATACGGATGCTCCCGGTGGGCCCGGGACAGCGCGCGGATCCCGTACGGGCTGAGGAACTCCTGCTCGTCGAGCATGCGAGCGAG
>QHWK01000285.1 GCA_003223775.1 Acidobacteriota bacterium | reverse complement strand
CGCACGGTGGCGAGCACCCTCTCCACCGTCCGATACAGCCGCTTCTGATCCAGATGCAGCGCGCGCGCGATGTCGGCCACCGACATCGCGTCCTGGAACTGCATCCGCAGAATCAGCCGCTCCTCGGCCGGCAGCGTCTGCCGCACCTTCTCAAGCGCCGTCTTCACGCGCTTCGCCAGAAAATCCTGCTCCGCGCGCACCACGTTGGCGTCCGGCGGCGGCGCCGCGCTCTGCACCGCGATCGCTTCGACGTCGCTGACGAACTGCCGCGCCGGCAGCCGCGCCGCCACCCGCACGCAGATCGTCTCGATCTCCGGCGTCATCTCGACGCCGTGGTTGGTGCGCAGCGTCTCGACGACTTGATCGAACGTACGCCTCTCGCGCACGAGGAGCCGCTCGACGAGGATCGCGATCGGCCCCTGCCGGCGCGCCTCGGCCGATGGCCGCCACTTGCCCCACTGGTGGTTGCGGTAATCGAGGAACAGCCGCGTGACGACGACGACGAGGAAGGTCTGGAGGCTGCTGCGGCCCTCGAACTTCGCCAGCGGTTCGCCGCCGCGTTCGAGCAGGCGCAGCCGCACGTCCGAGGCGAAATCGTCGGCATCGCTCGGAGACAGGTGATTCCGGCGGCACACCGTCTTGATGGCCGCGTCAATCACAGGGAGATGTGTGAGGAAAAGTGCTTCGTCCTTCACCGGAAACCCGGTCCGCGGACGCCGACTGAGCAGCTCGGAGCGCGGATTATTCATGATCCCCGGCCATTTGACAAGGGAGACGGACGCGCCGCGGCGAATTCCGCGCGCCCGTCTTCAGGCCGGCTGCCCGAGGTCGGCGAGCGCCGCCGAGAGCGCGCCCGCGCACGGGTAGCGCGCCGCCGGCGCCTTCAGCAGGCTCCGGCCAATGATGCCGCGCCACGGCCCTGGCACGTGTGGCGGCAGCGGCCTCGGATCGGCGGCGAGGATCTTCGCCGCCAGCTCGTAGCGCGTCGCGCCGCGGAACGGCCGGCGCCCGGCGAGCATCTCGTACATCAGCACGCCGAGGGCCCACACGTCGGACCGCCGATCGGCGGGCTGCCCGCGCAGCAGCTCCGGCGCCATGTAGGGCACCGTGCCCGCGCCCGACGGGATGTCGCGCGGCCACGTCGTCTCCACCTCGCTCGGCTCGCCGTCGGCATCACAGATCGCGAGGCCGAAGTCGAGCAGCGTCGCGCGGCCGTCGGCGCCGACGACGATGTTCGAGCTCTTGAGATCGCGGTGCACGATCCCGCGCTCGTGCGCGTGCGCCACCGCGGCGCAGATCTGCGTCGCGTAGTGGCGCGCCGCGTCGACGGCGAGCCCCGCGCGCGGAATGAGCGACGCCAGCGGCTTCCCCTCGACGTGCTCCATGACGATGAAGGGCTGCCCGCCGGCGAAGCCGACGCCGTGGATGCCGCAGATCGACGGATGGTCGAGCGCCGCGGCGACGCGCGCCTCGCGCACGAGCCAGCGCGGCGACGCGCTGGCGGCGTGCCGGCGATCGACCACCTTGATGGCGACCGTCCGCTGCCGCGCGCGATCGTGCGCGCGGTAGACGATGCCCATGCCGCCGGCGCCGAGCACCGCGTCGATGCGGTACGGGCCGACAACCCGGCCGACGCCGATCGCCTGATCGTGGTGAGGTGACATGGCAGCGACCGGAAGACGGCCGCGCCGGGCTGGATTCGCCGCGTGCGGAAATCGCGATCGACGGCCGTCTCTACGCTGCGAAAGGAGACAGCAATGAGACAGCGTTTCACGTTCCTCACGGCGGCGGCAATCGCAATGGGCCTCGCGCTGGGCGCGGCGTCGCTCCAGGCGTTCCCGGCCAACCGGCTCACGTACCTGACCTTCAGCGGGGCGGTCGCCCTTCCGGGCGTCACGCTCCCGGCGGGCAGCTACGCGTTCGAGCTCGCGGACGTCAACGGCGCGACCAACATCGTGCTCGTGCGCAACCGCGCGCGCTCGAAGGTGTACTTCCTCGGCTTCACCGATCGCGTGGCGCGGCCCGCGGGCATGCGCGACACGAGCGCGGTGAGCTTCGGCGAAACCTCGCCCGGCCAGCCGCGGCCGATCGCCGTCTGGTACCCGCCGTCGACCGACGACGGCCTTCAGTTCATCTATCGGTGATCTGAGGGGATTGGGGATTGGATATCACCACCAGCCCCCAATCCCCAACCCCCAATCCCCAATCCCCAGTGCCCAGTCCCCGCGCCATCAGCGGCCGCCGGCGACGTCGATGAACGTCCCGGTCGAGTAGGACGCCTCCTCCGAACACAGCCACAGGATCGCGCGCGCCACTTCGATCGCGTGGCCGCCGCGTTTCATCGGCAGCGTCGGGCCGAGGCGATCGACGCGGCCCGGCTCGCCGCCGTCGGCGTGAATGTCGGTGTAGATGATTCCGCCGCGCACGCCGTTGACGCGGATTCCCTCGCCCGCCACTTCGCGCGCCAGCCCGATCGTGAGCGTGTCGAGCGCCGCCTTCGACGCCGCGTAGTCCACGTACTCGCCCGGCGCGCCGAGCTCGGCCGCGCGCGAGGAGACGTTGACGATCGCGCCGCCCGCGCCGCCGTGCGCGGTCGACATCCGCCGCACCGCTTCGCGCGCGCACACGAACGCCCCGCGCACGTTGGTGGCGAAGACCCGATCGATCCGCGCCGCGTCGATGTGCTCGACGCGCGTCTGCCGCTCGAGCACGCCGGCGTTGTTGACGAGCGCGCCCAGCGGGCCCAGCGCGCGATCGACGGTCGCGAACAAGCGCACCACCTCGGGCTCGGACGCGACGTCGGCGCCGACCGCGATCGCCGTTCCGCCCGCCGCCGCGATCGCCGCGACCACCGCGTCGGCGGCGGCGCGATTGGCTCGGTAGTTCACGCACACCGCGAAGCCGCGCTCGGCCGCGAGGCGCGCGGTGGCGGCGCCGATGCCGCGGCTGCCGCCGGTGACGATCATCACGCTGGCCACGGCGCTGCATCGTAGTTCGGACCAGGAACAATCTGGAAATGCGGCACGTCTGCTGACCGAGCGGCAGGCACAGGCGATCGAAGACGGCGTCCCCACGGCGCGCGTTGATCGGCGCGCTGCCCTAGCGCGGCGATTACTGCACGCGCGCCGGCGCGAGGTTCGTGTCCGGAAGGAAGTCGAAGAGCACCGGCGTGAGCGGCGCCACGAGCGCCGAGGCGTTCACCTCGAACGTCATCCGGCCGTCGGCGCCGCCGAGCGAGGAGAGCGGCACGGTCGCCTGCATGCCGTCGGCGACCTGCTGCAGCGGCACCGACGCCGTTTCGGTGTAGCACGCGAGGCGCGCCGCGCATCCGGCTTCATCGGCTTTCGAGATCGACACGCGGCCCGTCGTCGGATTGAACAGGAGCGCGTAGTCGGCGCCGACGCCGTCGATCTGCCTGATCCCGGTCGAGCCGTTCAGATCGGTATCGAGCAGCGCCGACACCCTCGTCGTGTCGCGATTGAACGTGCCGGGCGCGAACGCGACGGCGAACGTCAGCGTCTGCGAGGTGACGGTGACGGTCGCGCGAATGAGATCCGGCGCGACCGCGATGCGCGCGTCGACCGCCGTGTCGCCGGCAGGATCGGTCACGTCGGCGCGCAGCGTCGCCGTCGTGGACGATCCGGAAGAGGGCGCGGTGCTCGACCCGGTGCACCCGTCGGCGGCGGCCGCGGCGATCGCGCCAGACGCGGCCCTTCATGTCTTCGGTGATGTAGAGCGATCCGTCGGGCCCGGCCGCGAGGCCGCCGGGGCGCGCGGCCGCGTCGCCCGGGTTCGCGAGCGGCGTCTTGCCCGCGAAGCCGTCGGCGAACACCTGATACTTGCCCGGCTTTCCGCCGGCAAACGGCACGAACGTCACGTTGTAGCCCGCCTGCGGAAGCGGCGCGCGATTCCACGAGCCGTGGAACGCGACGAACGCGCCGTTGCGGTACTGCGTGGGGAACTGCGTGCCCGTGTAGAACATCACGTCGTTCGGCGCCCAGTGGCCGGGGAACGCCACTGTCGGCGATGTGAACGATCCGCAGCGATCGTTCTTCGTGCCGTCGCCGCCGTACTCGGGGTTGTTCACCAGCTTGCCTTCGTTGTTGTTGAAGAAGCAGTACGGCCAGCCGAAATTCGCGCCTTCGGTGCCCTTGCCGAGATACTCCGCCGGCCATTCGGCGTTCTGCTCCGCCGTGAACTTCCCCGGCCACATCGTGTCGAGGCCGTCGCGGTTGTGCATCACGAACCACAGCGAGTTGTCGTTCCAGGTGAGCCCGACTTCCTGCCGCAGTCCCGTCACGATCCGCTTGCCGTCGGCCGGCTTCTGCCCCGGCTTGTTCTCGTCGAAGCGGAAGATGCCGCCATAAGTATCGAGCAGCGGGCACGGATCCTGGCCCGGCACGTTCGGCTGCCGATCCCGCTGCTGGCACGCGTTGGACGGCGATCCGAAGTTCACGTAGATGCCGCCGCGGCCGTCGAACGCAAGCCCCTTGTCGGCGTGCTGCCGGCGCTCGGGCAGATCCTGCGCGATGATCTCCGCCTCGCCGGCGGGCTTCAGCTGTCCCGCCGGCAGCTTGTAGCGGACGATGCTCGTCGGCGTCGCGTAGTAGATGTAGCCGTTGCGCAGGCCGATGCCGGTCGCGCTGCCCTGGCCGAACTGCTCTTTCGTTTCGAACTTGCCGTCGCCGTCGGCGTCCCGCAGCGCGACGATGCCGCCGCCCGCGCCGCCGCGGCCGCCCTGCAGCGACACGTACAGATCGCCGTTCGGCGCGATGGCCAGATGCCGCGCCTGCCCGAGGTTGTCGGCGACGACGGCGGCGCAAAAGCCCTGCGGCAGCTTGATGCCGCCGTTGTCGGGGTCGCAGGCCGGAGCCGCGGCGCCGCCGACGCGCGACAGGACGAAGGCCGCGCACGCGGCCGCGATTGCAACGCTCAACACCCTCTTCATGTGCGCTCCACTGACGTGTGCACGACGCGCTACGGCGTCGTCGTGCTGCGCGGCGCCCCGCGGCCCGCGACCGCACGCGCCCAGTCCCACCCCTCGAGCCCGCGCGCGTTCACCGCCTTCACCGAGACGAGCGTGCCGGCGGCGAGCGGCGGCAGCGAGGCGTGCCGCTGGAGGACCGTGATCCGATGGCGCAGCGGATCGGCCGGCGGCCCGTACGCCACGACGTAGGACGCGATGCCCTTTTCGGGCGCCGGATCCCACGAAACCATCGTCGCGAGCGGCGCGGCGTCGAT
Organism: Acidobacteriota bacterium; assembly: GCA_003223775.1. Lineage (GTDB taxonomy): Bacteria > Acidobacteriota > Vicinamibacteria > Vicinamibacterales > CAVVIG01 > QHWK01. The sequence continues at coordinate 1,660 of QHWK01000285.1, read as the reverse complement.
CGTCAGCCGCGTGAGCCGCGACGGGCTCGACGCCATCAGCATCGCCGTCGCGATCGTCGTCTTGGCGGTCTCGGCAATCAGCTCGTGGTTCTCGTGCTCGAGCATGTCGCTCGCCTGATGGTAATGCGGGCTGCCGAGCACGGGATAAGAATCTGCGTACCGTCCGGGCTCGGCGCCCACTGATACTCGGGCGCGATCGTGCGAACGGTGTTGTTGTGAAACAGCCGCAGGCGGCACCCGTCGCGGCTACCAGGAACGCACCTGGTAGATACCTGGTTGGATCGATGCTGGCTCGATCCAGGATCTGATCCTGGATCAGATCCTGGATCGGATCCAGGATCGAGCGGATACAGATACGACCGGCGGTGGCGGGGTTCGCCGACGAGGGCGAGGAGCTTGTCGGGCGCGAGGAAGCGCGGCAGCACGTCGTGCTGGATCTCGCGCGTGACGCGCTGCTCGCGGCCGCCGTCGCGATCAGCGACGAAGATCTCCCAATCGTCCTGCAGCATGTGCTGGAACGCGACGCGGCCGCCGTCGGCCGACAACGCCGGCGCGTCAATCGGCAGCGGCGTGCGAATCGCCGGCACCTGGACGCCGGTGGTCGGCCCGGGGCTGAAGCGCGGCGCGCGGCCGTCGCTCGTGATCTCGCGCGTCTCGAACCACTCGCCGGTCGTGAGCGCGATCGGCTCGAGCCACTCGCCGCCGCCCGGCGACGATAGGACCTGAATGTAGCCGTTCAGCGCCGCCGCGTATTCGCCGCGCTCCCACGCGTCGTTCGCCGCGTCGAACGCGCGCGCCGGCGCCGACGTCGGGCGCGCGGCCGAAAGCGTCACGGCCGCGGCGACTACCGCGATCGACAGCGCGACCGCCGTGCGCGCCTGTCGCGCGTCAGCGACAAACAAAGCTGTCCGCCTCGTCGATGCTGCCCGATCCCTTGTAGACCGCGCGCTGCGGGTACGCGCACAGCGGACGCGTCCGCGCCACCGCGCCCGCCGCCACCTTGCGCGCGACGACGCGATCGGGCGCCTTCGCGTGCTCCACCCAGTCAGAAATCGCCTCGGTCCAGTCCGCCGTGTCGGGACCGGGGCCGCCCGCGCAGTGCAGCACGCCCGGCATCAGGAACATGCGGAAGTACTCGCCCGCCTTCGGGTCGCGCGCCTGCACTTGATCGTAGTACTTGATGCTGCCGAGCGCGGTGAGCGCAGGATCCGACCAGCCGTGCCAGAGAATCAGCTTGCCGCCGCGCGCCTTGAACGCGTCGAGGTTCGGGCTCGTCGCGTTCAGGAACGTCGCTGCCAGCGCGGTGTCCTTCTTGTAATTCGAGAACTCGTAGCGCGTGTAGTCCCACGCCGGATCGTCGAACACGAAGTACTTGAACATCTCGGTGCCGAACGCGAATCGCGCGCTCGGCGCCGTCTGGCCGGGCAGCGGCGCGGCGCCGCCGACGATCCACTGCGGCCACCCGTTGACCGCTTCGCCTTCGCCGCCGACCGGCTGCGCGGGCGTGATCACGCCGTCCTTGTTCCGCGTCTCGCCGTAGATCGTCTTGAGTGCGGCGCGCTGCGCCTCGGTGAGGCCCGTCAGCGATCCGACGTCCACTTTGCACGCGCGCGGATCCTCGATGAGCCCGTCCTTCACGCCGTCGAGCGCGTCGCACCTG
>QHWK01000284.1 GCA_003223775.1 Acidobacteriota bacterium | reverse complement strand
CCGCGCGGCTCGCGCAGGGGCTCGCCGACGCGGCGCGCGCCGCCGGCGTGCCGCTGCAGGTGAACGCGTTCGGTTCGCTCTTCACGCCGTTCTTCACCGGCCGTCCGGTGCGCGACTTCGCGTCGGCGACGAGCGCGAACACGGCGTCGTACGCGGCATTCTTCCGCGCGATGATCGTGCGCGGGGTCTATCCGCCGCCGTCGCAGTTCGAGGCGTGGTTCCTGTCGGCGGCGCACACGCAGAAGGACGTCGATCGCACGATCGGCGCCGCGCGGGAGGCGATGCGGGAAGTCGGATAGGCCGGGCGGGCCGGGCGGGCGGGCCGGGCGGGCCTGGCAGGCCGGGCGGGTCGGGCGGGCCGGGCGGGTCGGGCGGGTCGGGCAGGCCGGGCGGGTCTGGCAGGCCACGCGGGTCTCGGCGCCAGGTCTGCCAGGCGCGCGCGGCCTACTTCCCGGCCAGCGTGAGTGGTTCGTCCATCCGGACGCGCAGCACGGTGCCGACCGGCAGATCGACGTCCTTCCCTTCGGTCGCGGCGATCGTCCCGCCGCCGCCGATCAGGATGCCGGCGAGCGCGCCCTTCGTGCCGCCGAGAATCGCGCCGAGGATCGCGCCGGCGCCCGCGCCGATGCCGATCTTCTCCGTCTCGCCGCGGATCCCCGCGCTCTCGATCGCCTGCGTCACCGTCGCGCGAATCGGATACGAGCGATGATCGATCGTGAGCCGATCGAAGCTCACCGTCAGGCTCCCCTTGCGCTCGAGGCGCGTCGCCTTCGTCACCGACGTGACCGTGCCGCGCATCGTGGATCCCGCCGGCACGAGCACGCGCCCGCGCTCGTCGGTCAGATCCACCATCGTCGTCGTCTCGAAGCGATCCTCGACCTGCGAGGTGCGGGAGCTGAGCGTGTTCTGCAGACGCACGTCGAACTCGGTGCTCACCGGGATCTCGTTCGGCCGGTGCGAGCGCACCGCTTCCGGCGAGCCCGGCGCGCGATCGGGCTCGCTGCGCGAGCCGGCCGGCGGCGTGTAGCCGCCCGCGGACTCGCCGCGCGCGCGGCTGCGGATGTTCTCGATCTTGTCGCGCAGATCGGCGTACTCGACGCGCGGAATCGGCTCGTTGCGGCGCAGCTTCACCTTCAGATACGTCGCGTCGTCGCGCGCCTCGTCGAGCTCCGCCTGGAGCTGCGACGCCGTCACCGAGTCGCGGCCGCGCAGCTGCGCGATGTCGCGCGAGGCGTCGTAGATGTTGTCCTGAAGCCGCTCGATGTCGGCGGTCGTGACCGAGGTCTGCGAGGATTGCGAGGATTGCGAGGCCGCCGCCCGGACGCTGCCGGCGGCTGACAGCGCCAGCGCGAGGGCCAGGGGCCCGATGAAGCGGATCGATTTCACGGGAACCTCCGCGGAGGCTGTTGCAAAAGGCGAGCCTGGCTCAACGCCAGGGCATCAGGCGTTCTATCCAGCTGATTCGCGTCAGGTCGTTGTAGATGACCGTCACCATCAGCGTAAGGATGACCACGAAACCGGCCAGCAGCATCTTCTCCTTCACGCGGATGCTGAAGTCGCGGCGCGCGAGTCCCTCGAGCGCCATGATGAAGATGTGGCCGCCGTCGAGCACCGGAATCGGCAGCAGGTTCAGCAGGCCGAGGTTCAGGCTGAGCGACGCCATGAGCGTGAGCGTGGCGATGAAGTCGGGCGCCTCGCCCGCGAGCTGCGCGATGGCGACCGGCCCCATCAGCTGCTTCGGCGACGTCTCGCGCGTCGCGAGGCCGATGAGCGTCTGCAAGATCAGGTGCGAGTACTCGACGTTCTTCTTGACGCTGAGCTGAATGGCCTCGCCGAACCCGGGCTTGATTCGCACCGTGTCGTCGCCGATGCCGATGCCGAGCAGCCCTTCGTTGCCGTTCTTCGCCGGCGTCGCCCCCACGCGCATGCGCTCGCCGCCGCGCAGGATGTCGAGTGTGATCGGCTGCTCTGGACGCTTCGCGATCGCTTCCTTCAGCTGGTAGGAGAAGGTGACCGGCTCGCCGTCGAGGCCGAGCACGGTGTCGCCGATGAGCAGCCCCGCCTGTTCGGCGGCGCTGCCCGACTGCACGCTCCGCACGTGCGGGTGGACGTTCGGGAGCACGCCGATTTGCCCGAACTCGACGCGGCTCTGGCCCTCGACGGCCGGCGTCACGCGCCGCGTCGTCTCGAGGCCGCTGCGCAGCAGTTTGATCTCGATCTCGCGGTTCGCGCGCTGCCCGATCGCGAGCAGCGCGTCCTCCCACGTCCGGACGTCGCGGCCGGCGACGGCGACGATCCGATCGCCCGGCCGGATGTCCGCTTTCGACGCCGGCGATCCCGCGGCGACGCGGCCCACGACCGGCGGCTGATCTTCGTACGCGCCCTTCTCGACGCCCTGATACAGGACGACCGCGAGGAGAACGAATGCGAGCAGGAGGTTCATCACCGGTCCCATGATGAGGACCTGGAACCGTTCCCACTTCGTCTTCGAGAGGAACTCGTCGGAGCGCCCGGTCGATCCTTCCTCGGGCGACTCGCCGGCCATCTTCACGTAGCCGCCGAGCGGCAGCGCGCCGATGCCGTATTCGGTGTCGCCGCGGCGGACGCTGATGATGGTCGGGTTGAACCCGAGCTGGAATTTGAGGACGCGGATTCTGACGCGCTTTGCGGCCAGGAAGTGCCCGAGCTCGTGCACGAACACCAGGACACCGAGCACGAAAATGAACTTGACGATCGTGATCGCAAAACCCATCAGACCTTCAATTCTAACCCGCGGGCGATGTCCTGCGCATGCGCGCGCGCGGCCGCGTCAACATTGCGCACGGTTGCAATCGTCGGGACCTCGACCGGCGCGTGCGCGTCCATCGCGCGCTCGATGACCTGAGGAATCGCGGTGAAGCCGATGCGACCGTCGAGGAAGCGCGCCACCGCGATCTCGTTCGCCGCGTTCAGCACGACCGGCAGGCTGCGCGCCGCCTCGAGCGCGCGGTACGCGAGGCGGAGGCACGGGAATGCCGCTGTGTCGGGCGCGTGGAACTCGAGCCGTCCCGCGCGCGCGAGATCGAGCGCCGCCAGCGGCGCCGGCCAGCGCTCGGGGTACGAGAACGCGTACTGAATCGGCAGCCGCATGTCGGTGACGCCGAGCTGCGCGAGGATCGATCCGTCGATCAGCTCCACCATCGAGTGCACGACGGACTGCGGGTGCACGACGACCTCGATCTGCTCGGCGCGCACGCCGAACAGCCAGTGCGCCTCGATCACCTCGAGGCCCTTGTTCATCAGCGTCGCCGAATCGATCGTGATCTTGCGGCCCATGCGCCACGTCGGATGCTGCAGCGCCGCGTCGGCCGTCACCCGCTCGAGCTCCGCCGCCGATCGCCCGCGGAACGGGCCGCCCGACGCCGTGAGGATCAGCCGGCGGATGTCGCGCGCCCCGCGCCCGTGCAGGCACTGATGAATTGCGTTGTGCTCGCTGTCCACCGGCACGATCGCGACGCCCCTCCGCGCCGCCGCGTCGGTGACGATGCCGCCCGCCATGACGAGCACTTCCTTGTTCGCGAGCGCGATCGTCTTGCCACACTCGATCGCCGCGAGCACGGCTTCGAGCGCATCCGTTCCGCTCGACGCGCACAGCACGACGTCGGCGTCCGGGTGCGAGGCGACGGCGACGAGGCCGTCGCGTCCCGTGCCGCCGATTGCGACGCCGCGCTCGAGGCCGATCGCCGTCAACCGATCGATGGCCGCGCCGGTCGCCATCGCGACGATCCGCGGCCGGTAGCGCGCCGCCTGCGCGGCAAGCAGATCGGCATTGCTGCCGGCGGCGAGGCCGACCACCTCCACGCGATCCGCGTGCGCGTCGACGACGGCGAGCGCGCTCTGCCCGATCGATCCCGTGGATCCGAGAATCGCGATGCGCTTCATGAGGCGCGGCGGGCGAATCGTGATTTGGTCACACGTATCTCAGGACGATGTAGTAGACGGGCGCCGCGAAGAGCAGCGCGTCGATCCGGTCGAGGATGCCGCCGTGGCCCGGGATGAGCGACGAGCTGTCCTTGACGTTCGCGCTGCGCTTCAGCATCGACTCGAACAGGTCGCCCGCGATCCCGAGCGCCACGATCGTCACGCCGACCAGCGCGCGGAATCCGGCGGGGACCGCCGGCAGCCACCACGCGCCGACGATCGTGAAGATCGAGGTGCCGAACACGGCGCCGCCGAGCGCGCCTTCCACCGTCTTCTTCGGGCTGACGAGCGGCGCGAGCGGACGGCGGCCGACCAACCGGCCGGTGTAGTACTGCATCGAGTCGCTCACGATGATCGTCAGCATGAGCAGGAAGAGCGCCGGCGGTCCGCCGCGCGCGCGAATGCCGACCATCGCGGCGATCGGCAGCCCGATGTAGAGCGCCGGGAAGAGCGACGCCGACACCGTGGCCAGCGCGTCGCCGCCTCCCTGCCACGCGCCGAGCGTCAGCGCGGCGCCGCCGATGAGCGCCGTCACGAGAAACAGATCGAGCGCCTCCGGCACGCGGCTGCTGTAGACCACCATCGACGTGGCGAAGGCGGCCACCGTCATCGACACGTGCAGGTGAACGGATCGCGCGAGCACGATCAGCTCGTTGACCGCGATCACGGCCACCGCGAGGGCGACGGCGAAGAAGAGCAGCGGCGGCGCGAACCAGACAACGGCGATCGCGATCGCGATCAGAACGGCGCCGCTCAGGACACGCGTCAGGGAAGGCTCTCAGCGGCTGTCGCCGTCTTTGCGCTCTTGGCGGACTTGATGCCGCCGTAGCGGCGCTCCCGCTTCTGATACGCGACGACGGCCTCGAGGAGATCGCGGCGGCGGAAGTCCGGCCAGAGCGTCTCGGTCACCCAGATCTCGGAGTACGCAATCTGCCACAGCAGGAAGTTGCTCACGCGCATCTCGCCGCTCGTGCGGATCAGCAGATCGGGATCCGGCTGCCCGGCCGTGTACAGGAACTCGCCGAAGCGCCGCTCGTCGAGGTCGTCGGGGTTGACGCCGGCGGCCATCGCGCGCCGCGCCGCGTCCACGATCTCGGCGCGGCCGCCGTAGTTCAGCGCGATGTTGAACTGCATGCCGGTGTTGGCCGCCGTCTTGCGGATGCCGATCTCGAGCTCGTCCTGCACGTCCGGCGCGAGCTCCTCCGGGCGCCCGATCACGCGAAACTGGATGTTGTTGGTGAGCAGTGTCGCGAGCTCCAGGCGGATGTAGCGCTTGAGGAGCATCATCAGCGTGTTGACTTCGGCGAGCGGCCGCTTCCAGTTCTCCACCGAGAAGGCGTAGAGCGTCAGCACGTCGATCCCGAGCCGCGCCGACGTCTCGACGACGTCGCGGACCGAGTCGATGCCGGCGCGGTGCCCTTCCACTCGCGGGAGGTGGCGCTGCGCCGCCCAGCGTCCGTTGCCGTCCATGATGATCGCGATGTGGGCCGGCAGCTGATCGAAGTTCACCTGCCGCGCCAGCGTCTCATCGGGCGATCCCGGCGGAATCACCGCCAGGAGCTGCTCAAGCGACATTCCGGGCCCTTCGTGAGTAAACCTTGAGTGTACCACCGACCGCCGCGGGCGACGGAACCACGAAGGCACGAAGACTCACGAAGAGCACGAAGAATCTCTGGTACAAGAGAAAATACTTCGTGAGCTTCGGGTTTCTTCTTCGTGTCTTCGCGTTCCGCTCACGGCGTGTCATCGTAGCCGACGCGCGCCAGAAACAGTCCGAGCGCCGGGGCCGTCTGTCCCGCGGCGGCGCGGTCTCTCGACGCCAGCACGGCCGTCATCCACTCGACGGGCCGGCGCCCGCGGCCGATCTCGACGAGCGTCCCGACGATCGCGCGCACCATGTGGCGCAGGAAGCCGTCGCCGGCGATCTCGTAAACGAGCAATGCGGATTGCGGATTGTGATTGCGGATTGATGCGCGGACCGACTCATCGGTCGACATGGAATCGTCAATCCACGATCCGCAATCACTCCGCAATCCGCAATCAAGCGATCCGCAATCACTCCGCAATCCGCAATCCGCAATCCGCGATACGGAGATCGTACGTACCGTCGTCGCCACGTCGCTGCCGGCCGACTGAAACGCC
>QHWK01000283.1 GCA_003223775.1 Acidobacteriota bacterium | reverse complement strand
CGGCGCGCGGTCGAGCGCGGCGAATTATTCGCGGGAGCAGGCGACCGGCCGCGTTCAGGCTGACGCTCCGCTGACCGGCCGGCCGATGGTCGTCGACTTCAACGAGGGCGCCGCGGAAGTGTTGATCGAGCGCAGCGGCGTCTCGGCCGTGCGCCAGCTGACGATCGGCGAAATCATCGCGCGGCACCAGCAGCAGCAGCGCGCGCAGGACGCGATCGTGAAGCACTACGTCGCCACGGCGCGCATGCAGCAGCACTTCCGCCCGACGGTCGCCGACAACGGCATGTCGTCGAGCTACGACGTCGTCACGGAGAACCGCTACTTCGTCGCGGGCGCCGACGTCGAGTGGGAAGAGCTGTCGTTCGCCGTCAACGGGTCGAAGTTCGGCGTCGATCGTCCGCCGTTTCCGCTCCTGCAGCCGGAAAAGGTGCTCTCGCTGCCGCTGCAGCTGCGCTTCGACGAAGGCTATACGTACCGCCTCGCGGGCACCGAGCGCATCGACGACTTCGACTGCTACGTCGTCAGATTCGATCCGTTGCGCGAAGACAGCGCGCTCTACAAGGGCACCGTCTGGATCGACAAGAAGACCTTCGCGCGCGTCCGCGTGCAGGCGGTACAGGGCGGCCTGGCGGCGCCGGTGATCTCGAACGAGGAGACGCAGCGCTACCGGCCCATCGCCGTCGGCAACCGGCCCGTGTTCCTCTTCAACGGCTTGAGCGCGCGCCAGATCGTGCTCATCGCCGGCCGCAACCTGCTCGTCGAAAAGTCGGTCGAGTTCTCGGACTTCCACGTCAACGACGATGAGTTCGATCGCGAGCGCGCGTCGGCGCGCGAGGGCGATCGCGTGATGTATCGCGAAACCGACCGCGGGCTGCGCTACTACGTCAAGGAGGACGGCACGCGCGTCGTCAGCGAGCGGCCGACGAATCACGCGAAGGCGCTGGCCATGGGGACGACGATCGATCCGTCGTTCGCGTACCCGCTGCCGATGCTCGGGATCGACTACCTGAACTTCCAGTTCGGATCGCCGAACCAGCAGCTTGCGGTCCTCTTCGCGGGCGTCCTCGCCGCGGGCAATATCCAGCGATCGAAGATCGGCAAGACGCATCTCGACGCGAGCGTCGACTTCTTCGGGATCGCGGCGCCGTCGAGCGATCGGCTGTACAGCGCGTCGGGCGAATCAGCCGGCGAGCGCGTGCTGAACTGGCCCGAAACGACCGGCTTCAACCTGGGATGGCAGGCGACGCCGTTTCAGAAAGCGACGCTCCAGTATCAGCTGCGCTTCGACGGCTACGTCAGAGATCGGACGACGTCGGACGCCTTCGACGTGCCGTCGAGCACGCTCACGCAGGGGACGGGCGGCGCGTGGGAGTACCGCCGCGGTGGCTACAGCCTGCTGCTGAACGGCGCGCGCTTCAAGCGGGCGTCGTGGCAGCCGTGGGGCCTGCACCCGGCCGGCGAGCCCGTCGCGGCGACCACGTCGCCGGATACGTACGACAAGTACCAGGCGAGCCTGTCGCGCGATTTCTACGTGAACGTCTTCCAGAAGCTTCACCTGAACGGGTCGTGGTTCAGCGGCCGCGATCTCGATCGCTTCTCGAAGTACCAGTTCGGGATGTTCGACGACACGCGGATCCACGGCGTGCCGGCGTCGGGCGTCCGCTACGGCGAGCTCGCGATGATCCGCGGATCCTACTCGCTGAACATCTTCGAGCAGTACCGCTTCGACCTGTATCTGGATCGCGCGTGGGGGCGCGACGAGCCCGGCCACGGCCTGTGGGATCCGATCACCGGGTTCGGCGTCGCGATCAACGTGCGCGCGCCGCACAATACGATTCTGCGCGCCGACTTCGGGAAGAGTATGCTGCCAGATCGCTTCGGGCCGCTCGGATCGACCGTGTTCCAGATTCTGCTGCTGAAGCCGATGCGATGACGCTCCGCCGCGCCGACCTCCACGTTCACACGTGCCATTCGACGGTCAGCGGCAACATGCGCTTCCTCCGGAGCCGCGACTGCTACTCGCGCCCGGCCGACGTCTACCGCGTGGCGAAGGCGCGCGGCATGGACTACGTCGCCTTCACGGATCATGATTCAATCGGCGGCGCGCTCGAGCTGCTGAACGCGCGGCCCGAACTCGCCGACGACGTGATCGTCGGCGAGGAAGTCTCGTGCACGCTGCCCGACGGCGGCGTCCCGGTGCATCTCGCCGTGTACGGCATGACCGAGGCGCTGCACCGCGATCTGCGGCCGCTGCGCGCGAACGTGTTCGACGCGATCGCGCGCCTGCGCGAGGCCGGCGTCGTCTTCGCGCTGAACCACCTGCTGCACTTCTACCGCGGACAGATCCCGATCGATCGCTACCTCGCGCTGCTCGATCGCGTGCCCGCGCTCGAGGTCCGCAACGGGACGATGGCGGCCGCGCACAACGGCCTCCTCGAGGCCATCGCGCGGCGGCCTTCCGATGCCTTCGCCGCCACTGCCGGCAGCGACGCGCACACGCTGCGCCGTGTCGGCACGACGTGGATCGAAGCGCCGGGCGCGACGCGCGACGAGTTCCTGGCGAACGTCGGCCGCGGCCTCGGCGTCCCGCGCGGCGCCCACGGCACGACGACGACGATCGCGGCCGACGCGTACGGCGTGATTGCGCGGTACGTCGCCGCGCTCGCGGGAGCAGGGCCGCGCGATCTCGCGCCGCTCCGCCGCGCGGGCTGCCTCGCGTTCGCCGCGGCGTCGCTGCCGTTCCAGTTCGTCCCGCTGCTGATGGCCGCACGGAGCAAGGCCGGCGAGCGGCGGGCGATCGGCGAGCTGCGGCGTCTGCTGGCGCGGACGCTCGCCGCACAGGACGAGCTCCAGCCGGTATGACCCGCGTCGCGATCACCGGCGTCGGCCTCGTCACCGCGCTCGGCGCGACGCGCGAGGAGAGCTGGCGGCGCATGCTCGCCGGCGACTGCGGAATTCGAGCGACGACGCTGTTCGACACCGACGGCTATCGAAGCCGCGTCGCCGCGGAAGTGGACATCGACGCGGTGGACGCGGGATCGACGCCGCGCGAGCGCCGCCGCCGCTCGCGCAGCGACCGGATCGGCCTGCGCGCGGCCGGCGAAGCGCTCGCCGACGCCGGCCTGCTCGACAGCCCCGTCGATCGCGCGCGCGTCGGCGTCTTCCTGGGCGCGGGGACGGCGGATCTGCTGCGCAACGAGGATTTCTACCGGACGTGGATGACGAAGGGGCTCGCCCGGACGAAGCGATCCGATCTGTGGAACCACTTCCCCAGCACGCCCGTCGACGTCATCGCCGCGGCGTACGGCTTCGAAGGGCCGCGCGCGTGCGTCGTCGCGGCGTGCTCGTCGAGCACGATTGCGATCGGACGCGGCGTGGAGGCGATCCGGCGGGGGAGCGCCGACGCCGTCCTCGCCGGCGGCACCGACGCGCTCTCGCGCCTCACCTACAGCGGGTTCAACCTGCTGCGCCTGATGGACGCGGCGCCGTGCCGGCCGTTCGATCGCAGCCGCGCCGGCATGAACATCGGCGAAGGCGCCGGCATCCTCGTGCTCGAGGACTTCGACCGCGCGCGCCGACGCGGCGCCGCGATCTATGCGGAGCTCGCGGGCCACAGCCTCGCGTGCGAGGCGTTCCACCCGACGGCGCCCGAGCCCGAAGGGAAACCGGTGGCCGCCGTCGTCTCACTCGCGCTGCAGGACGCCGGCATCGACGCGAGCGATGTGGAGCACATCAACGCGCACGGCACCGCGACGCCACAGAACGACGCGGCCGAATCGCGCGGCTTCCGCCGCGTGTTCGGCGATCGCCCGTGGCGCCATTCCGCCGACGATCAATCACCGCGAGACAGACGCCGACTGCGCCGTGGACGTCGTCGCGAACGAGGCGCGCGATGGGAAGATCCGCTGCGCGGTCTCCACGTCGCTCGGCTTCGGCGGCAACGACTCCGCGATCGTCATGCGCGCCGTGTGAACGACGGGTGCGTTTCAAAATCGCCGGCGGCCTCCGGCAGCGCGGGCCTTCAGACCTGCCAACGGCCGCCGGGCTGCGCGACCGTAATCTGGAATCAGTCGTCAGCCGACCGGAACGCCGGCCGGCGTGAGCCGAAGCGGGCTGACGTCGACGAGCGGACCGCCGTCTTCGTCGACGACTCGTCTGAGCCCGGGATGACGGTCGACGGCGACCGCCTGCCACGTTCTCGCCAGCGCCTGCAGGTTCTCGAAGTTGTGCTCCAGACGCGCACGCAGCGCATCGTCGTCGACGAGCGGCGCGGCGAGGCTCGCCTGCCAGTCGCGCATCAGATCGATCCCGAGAATGTTCAACCCGACGGGTTCGTACTGCGCCGCGGCGTCGGCGCGAAACCACGCGTTGAAAAACTGCTGCATGCGCGCGTGGAGCACGAAGTAGCGCCGCAGCAGCGGATCGATCGAGGCGATGAACTCGGGCCGCACGAACCGGCGCTGGAAGAAGAGCAACGCGGTCATCGACCAGTAGGACGAGTTGTCCCAGGAAATCTTCGCGGTCATCACCTGGGCGTTGCCCATGATCGGGTACTGCCCGTCGTACAGCCGGATGAACGCCTCGAACAGGCGCAAGTACGTCGCGTTGAACGCTTCGACGCGCTCCGACACGTTCTCTCCACGCGCGTCGCGGACGATGAGGTCCGTCGTATAGTCGTTCCCCATCGCGATGAAGTCGGAGCCCGGCGAGTAGAACGGATCGGTGAAGACGCCCGCCTCGCCGACGAGCGCCCACCGATCGGGCGAGAAGACGCGCGCGCACGCGTGCGCGAAGTGCTGCAGCGCGAGGAAATCCTCGAGCTCGTGAGCGTGGCGCTCCATCACCTCCGCCGCCTGCGGCTCGAACTCGCGCAGCCAGTCGAGCGCGCGCTCGAACCGGTTGATGCGCGCGAACGGATGCAGCTCCGCATCGGCGACGATGCCGAAGCTGTGGCTGCCGGAGGCGAGCGGGATGAGCCAGAACCAGTACCCGACGCCCATCAGGTGAACGGTGCTGTGCCAGCGCAGCCCCGACGGCACGCGCGCTCGCCACGACGAGTCGCGCGACCAGTCGTCGATCGCGATCCGCGAGCGGAAGCGCCACCAGGCCGCGTTCGCCGCGTGCGTGCTCGCGCGGACGAGCCCGAGCTGCCGCTTCAGCAGGCCGGCGCGCCCGCTCGCGTCGACGATCCATCGCGCCGCGATCTCGCGGATGCGGCCGTCCTCGTCCGCGATCGTGACGTGGTGATCGCCGCCGCGGCCGAGCGCGATCGACTGCACTCGGCATCCGTCGACAACGGTGACGCCGAGCGCCGCGTTCTCCCGCAGCAGGAAGTTCTCGAGGCGTCCGCGATCGAGCTGGAAGGAAGGGACCGGCGGAAACGCCGCGGGCCCGAGCTCGACGCGCGCCGCCACATCGCGATTGTCGCCGCGCGTGAAGAAGTAGCGCAGCCCGAGCTTCTCGAGCTGCGCGGACCGAAGATGCGGCTCGAGGCCGAGCCGCTTCTGGAAATAATGCGCGCCGATCTCGACGCTCGACTCGCCGACCTTGAACGCCGCCTCGCGCACGGGGTGGCGCCGCTTCTCGACGACGAGCACGCGAAGAGCCGGCGCCTCGAGGCGAAGCTGGCGCGCGAGGCAGCCGCCCGCGAGGCCGCCCCCGAGAATGGCCACGTCGTAGCGCGCGGGCATTGCCGGGCAATTGTAATTAAAGAATGCAGAACTAAGAATTAAGAATTCGTCGACACGGTCGACAGTGTGACGACGAATTCCAAATTCCAAATTCTCAATTCTTCATTCACTTGTGGCAGCCGACGCAGGTCGCGCCGCTGGCCTTCGGCACGATGCCGGTGGCCATCCATTCGCGCGCCTTGGCGGTCTGTCCCGACGCTGGCGCCTCCGCGATCAGCCGCTCGAAATACCGCCGCGCTTTGTCGGCGTCGCCGGCGCGGCTCCAGCCTTCTGCGAGGCCGAAGAGCAGCTCGCCTTTGGCGTGGTCGCCGAGCGCGGCGAAGGTCGGCCCCTGCACCTCGAGCGCGCGCTCGTAGTTGGCGATCGCCGATTCGAGCATCGGCCGCGCGGCGCCCGGCGGCATGCTGCGCGTCGCCTCGAACAGGACCGCGCCGCGCGGAATGAGCACGCCCGGATTGTCGGGCGCGATCGCGACCGCCGCGGTCATCTCCGTCACGCCCCGCTCGAAGAGCGGCTGGCCCGCAGCCGCGTCGCCTTTCCGAAACGCCTGCGCGGCGCGGACGATGGCGGCCGCGCCGTGCCACACCATCGCTTCCGGGTGCCGCGGATTCTGCGCGAGCGCGCGCTCGCAGACATCCACGACCTTCTGCAGCCGCGTCTCGTCGCCCGCCATGCCCGCGAAGAAGTCGGCGCGCACGAGGTAATCGAAGCGCTGCGGCTTCGGTGCGTCCTGCGCAAACGCGAGCGCCGCCGCCGCCGACATCAGCCACGTGAGGATCGTCGTGATGCACGTCATCGTTCTGCCTCCATGCCTCCACGCTAGCGATCGCTGCCGCGGCGCCGCGGGCGCCGCCGACGAAGGGTCGAAAAACGTGGCTGGAGGGGCTAACATCGACGTCCTATGAAACGGATCGGTTTCCTGGTCGGCGCCGCGTGCGCCGTTGCCGCGGGGGCAGCGCGCGTGCCGGCGCAGAACCGCATGGCGTACTCGGTGGTCTCGGCCGACAGCGGGCACGTGGCGCTCGGCCTCGCCATTCGCAAGCTGAACGTCTCGGGGACGCTCATGCAGGCGCCTGCGCATCCCGACGACGAGACGAACTCGCTCTTTGCTCTGTTTACACACGGCATGGGCCTGCGATCGGTGGACGTGCAGAACAACCGCGGCGAAGGGGGACAGAACGAGATTGGGCCCGAACTGTTCCGCGACATCGGCGTGCTG